>JBEQAH010000046.1:0-10081 GCA_041640435.1 bacterium
TCTCACCTGCGGCTTGCTGCCGACGTCCGCGGTCCCTCCGGGGAAGAGCTGGACGGCCTCGCACTCCGCGCCCGCGTGGCCGCCTTCGGGCGGACCCAGGAGGTGCAGCTGCGCCAGACCGCGCCGGGCTGGTATGAGGGCGAGGTCCTGCTGGGGGAGAGCGGCACGTACACGGTGGCCGTCACGGCGTCTAGCGGGGGACGGACGGTGGCGCAGGCGGTGCGACCGGTCGTCCTGCCGTACCCGCCGGAGCTGCGCGACCTCCAGCCAGACCCCACGTTGCTGGCAAGGGTCGCGGAGGCAGGAGGGGGCCGCGTGCTGCGCAACCCGCAAGAAGCCCTCTCGCCCCCTCCAGGCGGCCGCGACTACCGGGATGCGTGGCCTCTTGCCACCGCAGCTGCTTTGAGCCTGCTCCTGCTGGAGCTTGTGGCCCGCCGCGTGCCCGCGCTGGCCGCGTGGCTCCAGAGGTGGGCGGCCTCCTCCGGCCAGCCCTCCCGGGCGGACGTGTGGTATCAAGAAGCGGACCGCTGGAAAGCCCTCGCAGGTCCCGGGCCGGATCTGGACCTGGAGGAGCGAGCGCGGCTGTACATCGCGCGCCTGAGGCGCGGGTCCTGAGCGCAAGGGCTTTGCCGCCTGAACGTCGAACCCATGCACCGTCGCGCAGGAGGTGGTGCATGCAGGCGGACGTGGGTGTCTTTGGCGGTTCGGGCTTCTACCGGTTGCTCGACGAGGTGGAGGAGCACCGGGTGGAGACCCCCTACGGCCCGCCCAGCGACGAGGTGGCCGTCGGGAGGGTGGGGGACAAGCAGGTGGCGTTTCTGCCCCGCCACGGCCGACGCCACGCGATCCCTCCCCACCGGATCAACTACCGGGCCAACGTGTGGGCGATGAAGCAGCTGGGCGTGCGCTGGCTGTTCGGGCCGTGCGCGGTGGGAAGCCTGCAGCCCCACATCCGTCCCGGGGATTTCGTCCTGTGCGACCAGTTCGTGGATCGCACGTGGGGCCGGCCCGACACCTTCTACGACGGCCCGATCACGACCCACGTGAGCGCCGCGGACCCCTACTGCCCCACCCTGCGCGCGCTGGTGGCGCAGGTGGCACGGGAGCGGGAACTCCCTGTGCACGAACGGGGAACGGTGGTGGTGATCCAGGGACCTCGCTTCTCCACCCGGGCGGAGAGCCGGTGGTTCCGTTCCCAGGGTTGGGAGGTGATCAACATGACCCAGTACCCGGAAGCGCACCTGGCGCGGGAGCTGGGACTGTGCTACGTGAACATCTCGCTGGTGACCGACTACGACGTGGGCGTGGAGGGCGACCCGGACCGTGCGCCGGTGACCGCGCAGGAGGTGGTGGAGCAGTTTGCGGCCAACAACGCCAGGCTGCGCGACCTGATCCTGGACGCGATCCGACGCCTGCCCCCGACCAACGACTGCCCTCTCTGCCCCCGGGCCCTGGACCGGGCCCGCGTGGGGTGAACTCCGCGGAGGTGAGGTGACGGAATGGCCGGATCGACAATCCGAGGACCGGACGCCTCCGGGCGTGCGCTCGGGCTCGTGGTGTTCGGGTTGGGTGTGCTCCTGCTGCTCTTTGTGTTCTACGTGGCGTACGCCGAGCTCACCGGGAGTGCCCTGAACCAGCTGGTGGCGCGGCCGGGTCAGAGCGGGCCGGATCTGGGCGTCGCCCTGGCATTGGTCCTCAAGGCCATTTTCCTGTTCCTCCTCGGGTACCTGGCGTCCGGCGTGGCGGGCCGCGGCATTGGGCTGTACCAGGCGTCCCGGTCCGGGGAGCCGGTGGAGTGAGGGGCGCGGTGGAAGGACCTGTTGATCTGCGCAGCGACACCGTCACGCAGCCCACCGAGCACATGCGGGAGGCCATGGCCCGGGCGGAGGTCGGGGACGACGTCTTCGGCGAAGACCCCACGGTGGCTGAGCTCGAGGCGCTCGCGGCGCGAATGCTCGGCCAGGAGGCGGGGCTGTTCTGCGCCAGCGGGACCATGGCCAACCTGGTGGCCACCCTCACTCACTGCGGGCGCGGGGACGCGGTGTTCGTGGACGGCGAAGCCCACGTGGTGCACTACGAGGCGGGCGGGGCCAGCTCGCTGGCGGGGGCGGTCCTGTGGCCGGTGCCAAGCCACGACGGCCACCTGACACCGGAGGAGCTGGAGGCGGCCGTGTGGCCAGAGGATCCGCACCGGCCCCGGCCGCGCCTCGTGTGGTTGGAGAACACCCACAACCGCCGCGGGGGCCTCGCGTACCCGCCGGAGCGGACCCTGCAGACTGTGCAGGCTGGCCGGCGGTTGGGCCTGCGGATCCACCTGGACGGCGCGCGCCTGTTCAACGCCTCGGTGGCGTTGGGGGTGGCGGCGGCGGACCTGGCGGCGGGTGTGGACAGCGTGATGGTGTCTCTCTCCAAGGGCCTCAGCGCCCCCGTGGGAAGCGTGCTGTGCGGGTCGCGGGAGTTCGTGGAGGAAGCGCGGCGGTGGCGCAAGGCGGTGGGCGGCGGGATGCGTCAGGTGGGGGTCTTGGCCGCCGCGGGCCTCGTGGCGCTGCGGGAGATGGTGGACCGCCTCGCGGAGGACCACCGGCGGGCGCGGGCGCTGGCGGAAGCTCTGGCGGAGTTGCCCGGGGTTTCGGTGGACCCAGACCAGGTGCACACCAACATCGTGCTGGTCCGGGTCGACGGGGCGCAGGCGGTGGTGAACGCGTTGCGCCAGCGTGGTGTGCTCGCGCTGGCGCTCGGGCCGCACACCATCCGCCTGGTGACCCACCGGCACGTGGATGACCGCGGCGTGGAGCGGGCCGTGGCCGCCTTCTCCGCGGCCGTGGGATCCCCGGGTCGGATCGCGTGAAGAACTCCGCGCGCGGCAGCAGGAGTTCTGCTGCCGTGTGCGTATAGAATACTCAAACTCGAGGAAAGGAGGTACCGAGCCATGGCGGCAAAGAAGGCGGCCAAGAAGGCCACCGCCAAGAAGACCTCCGCCAAAAAGACGGCGAAGAAGGCCGCCCGCAAGAAGAAGTAAGGGCGGGCGGGTCGAGGTCTCGGGGGCGCCGGGGACCGGCGCCCCCGACGTATTGTGGCACTCCGCGGCTTCGCCTAGAACCGGTACTGGATCCCGAACCCGTACGACGGCACCTGCAGCAGCCCCCGCACGTGCAGACCCAGGGCCCAGTGGGGTGCCAGCCCGTAGTGGAGGGACGCGTCCAGGGTGAGGCGGTTGACGTCGTACAGGTCCAGCCGCAACCACCCGTCCTGCGCGAAGCGGTAGTCGAGTCCCACACCCACCTGCGACTGGAGAATCCCTACCCTCCACCCCAGCGGGTCGGAGAGCCGAAACCCCACCTGCAGGTTGATGCGGTTGGACTGCCCCACGTCGTGCAGCCCCAGGCGGTAGTAGCGCGCATCCTCCGGCAGGATCCACAGATCCAGGTCGTGCCGGAACCGCGTGCGGGTGTCGTAGCCGAGTTCGTAGACCAGGCGCAGGCTCGGGAGCAGCGGCACCCCCTCCGGTGCGCGCAGGATCGAGCCGATGCGCTCGATGCTGGCCCCCGCGCGCTCCGCCACCTCGCCCACCCGCCGCGCCGCGCCGCCCACCTCCCGCGCCGCCACCTCCGCCTGCTGGACCGCGCGGCGTGCGTCCTGCACAAGACCCCGCACTTCCCGCATCTGATCCTCGCGCACCAGCCCCTCCTGCAGGGTACGAGCCATGGCATCGAGCCGCGCCGCCGCCTGTTCCACCGAGGCCGCGGTCCTCCGCACCCGAGCCGCGAGCTCCCCCTCCCCGGTGGCGTCCTCTACAAAGCGCCGCACCGTCCTTGACGCATCCAGGAGTTCCGCGGAGAGGGCTGCGAGCGCCCGGGCGGTCTCGCGCACGTCGCGGCCTGCGGAGGCGGCCACGGACTCCACCTGTGCCGCCGCCTCCTTTACGTGCTCGGCTGCGGCCACCAGGGAGTCGGTGAACCGGGGATCGGTGACCAGCCGGCGCACGCCGGTCACCGTGGCGTCCAGGTTGGCCACCAGCGCCTCCACACCTCGCACCGCACGCCGCACGTCCCGCAGGGCGCTGCGCAGCTCCTGCGCCGCCTCGTCCACTCGGCGCAGGGCGGCGTCCACAGAGGCAGCTGGCTCCCCGCCGACCGCTTCGCCCGGTTCGAGGGTGTCCGGACCGTCACCGGGGACGACCGAGAGGAAACGGTTGCCCAACAGGGTCGCGGACGCCACCCGGAAGACCGACCCCCGGGGGATGCGCACCTCGGGCCGCACGCGCACCCGCACCTCCGCTCTGTGATCGGGCGTGAGCTGCAGGGATTCCACTGTCCCCACCTGAACGCCGGCCATGCGAACCGGAGTCCCGGGGCTGAGGCCTTCCGCGTCGGTGAACACCACCCGCAGCTCGTAGCCAGCTGGCCGGAAGACCCCGTACCCCAACACCGCCAGCACCGCTCCCAGGACCGCCACCGCCGCCAACACCAGGAGGCCCACCCGCGCTTCCGGTCTCACCCCCGCCCACCTCCTTGCGCATCGGACAGCGCGGAGCTCTCCAGGAACGCCCGCACCAGAGGGTGGCGGGAGGCCCGGATCTCCTCCAAAGATCCCGCGGCCACGATGCGGCCCGCCTCCATGACCGCGATCCGGTCGGCCACCGCGAACGCCGTGATCAGGTCGTGGGTAACCAGCACGGTGGTGGTCCGGGTGTGCTCGCGCAGGAATGCCATCAGGCGGTCCACCGCCCGCGCGGTGACCGGGTCCAGCCCCGCGGTGGGCTCGTCGTACAGCACCACCTTGGGGCGCAGGACCAGCGCCCGCGCGATGCCCACCCGCTTGCGCATCCCTCCGCTCAGCTGGCCCGGCATGAGATCCTCAGTCCCCCCCATGCCCACCAGGTTCAGCGTCTCGGCCACGATCTCCTGGACCCGTTCCTCCGGAAGACTCCGGTGCCGCCGCAGGGGGAAGGCGACGTTCTCGCCCACGGTGAGGGAGTCAAACAGCGCGCCGCCCTGGAACACCACCCCGATCTGGGATCGCACGGACCGCAGGGTGCCCGGATCCATGCGGTGCACCGCGACCCCATCGAGCCGCACCTCGCCCCGGATGGGCGTGAGCAGACCCACCACGTGCTTGAGGAACACGGTCTTGCCGCAGCCGCTGGGCCCCACGATGGCCACCGCCTCTCCCGGCTGGACGTGCAACGACACGCCCTCAAGCACGCGGCGCCCGCCCAGCTGGGCGTGCAGGTCCTCCACCTCGATCCGGCCTTCCAGCTCCACGGCTTCAGAAGAGGAGCACGTCCAGGAAGTAGTTGGCCGCCAGGATCCACGCGATGGCTCCCACGACCGCGCCCGTGGTGGCGCGGCCTACACCCGCAGCCCCCCCGGACGTTCGCAGGCCCTTGTGGCAGGCCACGAGCCCCACCAGGAAGCCGAAGGTGGCGGCCTTCACGAGCCCGCCCAGGACGTCGTGCAGATCCAGGAACTGGCGCACCGACTGCAGGTACGCAGCCCCCGGGACTCCGGCCAACACGCTCACCGCGTACCCGCCCACCCACCCCACCGCATTCGCCAGCAGCACGAGCGCGGGCAGCATGGAGAGAAGCGCCAGCGTGCGGGGGACCACCAGGAACTCCACCGGGTCCACACCCAGAACGGTGAGGGCGTCCACCTGCTCGGTGACCACCATGGTCCCGAGCTCCGCGGCGAACCCCGCGCCCACGCGGCCCGCCACCGTCACCGCGGTGAACACCGGCGCCGCCTCCCGGGCCATGGACACCGCGATGAGCCCTCCCACGAACCCCTCCCCACCCAGGCGCAGCAGCTGTGTGGAGGTCTGGTAGGCGAGCACCATGCCGGAGAACAGGCCGGTGAGCAGCACGATGGGGACCGAGTCAAACCCCGCGCGGCTCATCTGCAGCACGGTTTCCCGCGCCTCCCACCGCAGCCGCGCCAGGCTCCCCCCCACGCGCACCACGAGGCGAGCGGCCGCGCCCACCTCCTCCAGGCGGTCCAGGGTCCAGGCTCCCACCCGTTCCAGCGTCGCGTTGACGGCCATCCCCCACCGTGCTATGGTGACAGGCGCCAAAGCAGAAGCGCCACGCTTCTCACCCGGCGGCGCCGCCAGCCGGGTCCCGGGTCGACGGTCCGCGGGCGTGGAGGATGGCTTCTGCGCCCGCGTTTATTTTCCTGGTGCCAGCGGGCGCCGGAGGAGGGAGAGCATAGAGCGCGAGCCGAGAGTGAACGAGCGCATCCGCATCCGCGAGGTGCGTCTCATCGGACCGAACGGGGAGCAGCTGGGGATCGTTCCGGTCCCCGAGGCTCTTCGGAGGGCGCGGGAGCTGGGGCTGGACCTGGTGGAGGTGGCTCCCACCGCCAACCCGCCCGTGGCGAAGATCATGGACTACGGGCGGTACAAGTACGAGCAGAGTAAGCGGGACCGGGAGGCCCACCGCAAGCAACGCACCTCAGACGTCAAACGCATGCGGATGACGCCCAAGATCGGCGACCACGACTTCCAGACGAAGGCGAAGCTCATTTACGGGTTTCTGCAGGACGGGCACAAGGTGAAGGTGGAGATGTGGTTCCGCGGCCGGGAGATGGTGCACCCGGAGCTGGGCAGACAGATTCTGGACCGGCTCGCGGAGTACGTGTCGGAGATCGCGCACGTGGAGCGGCCGCCCGCCATGGAGGGCCGCAACATGGTGATGGTGCTGAGCCCCGCGCGGCGGTAGGAGGTGTGGGATGCCCAAGGTGAAGACGCACCAGGGGACGCGCAAGCGCATCCGGGTCACGGGGAGCGGCAGGCTGCTGCGGGGCCGCCAGGGCGGCGGCCACCTCAAGCAGAAGAAGAGCCCCCGCAGGCGTCGGGACCTGGACCGCCGGGTGCCCGTGGCGCGGGAGGACGTGGCCCGGTTGCGGCGGCTGTTGCCCTACGAGTGAGGAGGGTTCGCCATGGCCAGGGTGAAGCGCGGGAAGACCACCCGGGCGCGCCACAAGAGGATCCTGAAGCTCGCGAAGGGCTTCTGGGGCAAGAAGAGCCGGTGGTTCAAGCTCGCAAACCAGTACGTGATCCGGGCCCTGGCGGCCGCGTACCGACACCGCAGGCAGCGCAAGCGGGACTTCCGCCGCCTGTGGATCGCGCGGATCAACGCTGCGGCCCGCCAGCACGGCCTGTCGTACAGCCGGCTCATCCACGGGCTGCGCCGCAACGGGATCGCCGTGAACCGCAAGGTGCTGGCGGATCTCGCGGTCCGGGACCGGGACGCCTTCGCGGAGATCGTGCGCCGCGCCACCGGCGCGGAGTAGGCCGGCACGGCCCCGGGCCCTTCCCGGGCGGTGATCAGTAGCCCCCGCAACCCCCACATCCAGAGCTTGCGGGCCCTCGCGCGGCGCAAGGAACGCGCGGAGCAGGGCCGGGTGGTGGTGACGGGCGTGCGGCTGGTGGAGGCGGCGCTTCGGTTTGGGGCCCGGGTGGAGGAGGTGCTGGCGCTTCCGGACCCGGGGCCGGGCGGCGCGGTGGTAGACGAAGCCCGCCGGCGCGGCATCCCCGTGCGGTGGGTGTCCGGGCGGGTGTTGGAGTCGCTCGCGGACGTGAAGACCCCGCAGCCGGTGGCCGCGGTGGTCACGTTGCCGCAGGTGGTCCCCCTGCGAGCGATCCGGTGGGAGCGCTTGGTGGTGGCCGACGGCCTGCAGGACCCCCGCAACGTGGGCGCCCTGGTGCGCACGGCCCACGCGGCGGGCTTTGATGCTCTGGCAGTCCTCCCGAACACCGCGGACCCCTTCCACCCCGCGGCGGTGCGGGCCAGCGCCGGTTCGTGCTTTGCGCTCCCCGTCGCTTCAGCCCACCCGCACGACATCCTGGGCCGCGGGCGGGTGTGGGTGGCGGATCCCTCGGGCGAGGTGGACTACCGGGAGGCGGACTACCGCCCGCCGGTGGCGCTGGTATTCGGGAGCGAGGCGGCCGGGGCCCGACACGCGTGGCCGGGCGCGGGGACGGTCCGGATCCCTGTGGTGGGGGCAGAGTCCCTCAACGTGAACGCGGCGGCGGCTGTGCTGTGCTACGAGGCCCGCCGCGCGTGGACTGCCTAGCGGCCGGTTGTTATACTGCCGCCGAGCGCCCCAGGGCGCTTTGAGGGTCGGATGTTCTGGACGTCGGAGTTCTTCTGGAACGTGTTCCAGAGGACCGGCGCGGTCTGGGCGTACGTGGCGTACCGGCGGCTGCGGCGGGCGCACGTGCACGCCCGGTTCATCTGGAACTAGGCGAGGAGGGAGAGCGCGCGGCTCCGCGCCCGCAGAGAGGGGGCGGGGTGCGAGTCCCTGGCGGCGGGGCCTGTGGCGTTCGCTCCCGAGCCGCGGGAGGAGCGCGGCCCGCTTGGCCGCGGGTAATGCCCGCCGGGCGAGCCCGATACAGCCACTGAGAGTGCCGGGGCCGACGGGCTCCGGAAACAAGGTGGTACCGCGGAGGCGCGCCTTCGCCCTTGTGGCGGAGGCGCGCCGATCCGTTGTGGAGGGGTGCACGATGCACGAACGGGTGGAGGAAGTCCGCCGCCGCGCACTGGAAGAGCTGGGCTCCGCGAGCTCCGTGGAGGAGCTGGAGGCCGTGCGCCGCAGGTACCTGGGCCGCAAGGGCGAGCTCACGGCCCTGCTCCGGTCCGTGGCAGGCCTTGCACCCCCGGAGCGCGCGGCGCTCGGCGCGGCGCTCAACGCCCTCAAGGACCAGCTGGAGGGCTCCGTGCGGGACCGGCTGGAGGTCCTGCGAGCCCGGGAACGGGAAGAGCGGCTGCGGGGGGAAGCGGTGGACGTGACCCTGCCCGGCCGTCGAACCCCTGCGGGCAGGGAGCACGTGCTGGGCCGCATGATCGAGGAGATCCGGGACATCTTTCGCAGCATGGGGTTTGAGGTGGTGGACGGCCCCGAGCTGGAGACCGAGGAGTTCAACTTCCGCCGCCTCAACATCCCCCCCGACCACCCCGCCCGGGACGCGCAGGATTCCTTTTACCTGGACGAGGAGCGCCTGTTGCGCACCCAGTGCACCGCTGTGGACGTGAGGGTGATGCGGGAGCGCACCCCGCCCATGCGGGTGGTGACCGTGGGCCGCTGCTACCGCAGGGACGTGGTGGACAGCACCCACATGCCGGTCTTCCACCAGGTGGACGGGTTCATGGTGGGGGAGGGGGTGACCTTCTCGGACCTCAAGGGCGTGCTGGTGGAGTTTGCCCGCAGGCTCTGGGGCCCGGAGGCGCGGGTGCGGTTCCAGCCCTCCTACTTCCCCTTCACCGAACCCAGCGCGGAGATCGCCGTGTGGTTCCGGGGCCGGTGGCTGGAGATCGGCGGCTGCGGGATGTTCCACCCCCGGGTGCTGGAGATGGCGGGGATCGACCCCGAGCGCTACACGGCCTTCGCCTTCGGGTGCGGGGTGGACCGGCCCGCCATGGTGCGGTACGGCATCGACGACATCCGGTTGTTCTGGGAGAACGACCTGCGGTTTCTGCAGCAGTTCTAGTGGGGAGGCGGGATGCGGGTTCCGTGGAGCTGGATCGCAGAGCTGGTGGACTTCCCCGCCCCGGAGGACCCCGCGGCGTGGGAAGAACGGTTCCCCATGCTCGGGTTGGGCGTGGAGTCCGTGGAGCGCGCGGACGGTGAGTGGATCTTCGACCTGGAGACCACCACCAACCGGCCCGACTGGCTCGGGATGGTGGGGGTGGCGCGGGAGGTGGCCGCGGCCTGCGGGGGCCGGCTGCGGCTGCCCGCGGTGGAGCTGGTGGAGACTGACCCACCCGCACACGAGGTGGCGTGGGCGGAGATCGCGCAAGAAGGCCTCTGCCACCGGTACGTGGGCCGCGTGGTGGTCGACGTACAGGTGGGGCCTTCGCCCGCCTGGATGGTGGATCGGTTGGAGCGCTGCGGGCTGCGCAGCGTGAACAACGTGGTGGACGTCACCAACTACGTGATGCTGGAGACCGGACAACCGCTGCACGCGTTCGACCTGGACCGCCTGGTGGGCGGGGGAGTGGTGGTGCGGCGCGCGCGGGCGGGCGAGCGGCTGGTGACCCTGGACGGCCAGGAGCGCGTGCTCCCGGAGGGGGCGCTGGTGA
>JBEQAH010000047.1:0-10079 GCA_041640435.1 bacterium
GGATCCGCACCCGGTCCAGGACACCGGCCCGCACCGCGCGGACCGCGGCCGCGCACTGCACCAGTTCATCCCGGGTCAGGGGGAACAACACACCCTTAGGCACCCGATCCAGCCCGTGCCCGGACCGACCGACCCGCTGCAGGAGGGTGGCCACAGCCCGGGGCGCGCCCACGTGACAGACCAGGTCCACGGTGCCGATGTCGATGCCCAGCTCCAGGGAAGCGGTGGCCACCACCACGGCCACCTCGCCGGCCTTCAGGCGCCGCTCGGTGTCGTGCCGCAGGCCGCGCGCGAGACTCCCGTGGTGCGGCGCGACCCGGTCTTCCCCGAGCCGCAGGCTGAGCCGGTGGGCCAGCCGTTCGGCGAGCCTGCGGGTGCTCACGAACACCAGGGTGGTGCGGTGCTGCTGGGCCAGCTCCGCGATGCGGTCGTACACCTCGGACCACACCTCGTGGGTGGCCACGGGTCCGAGCACCTGCTGGGGGACCCATACCGAAAGATCCCACTCCCGCTGCCATCCCGCGTCCACCACCACGCAGTCAGGGCGGCCGTCCGGGAGGACGCGAGCGGCACCCACCAGCAGACCCGCGAGCTCCTCCAGGGGTCGCGCGGTGGCGCTGAGGCCGATGCGCTGGATGGGCCGCCCAGCCAACGCTTCGAGCCGCTCCAGGCTCAGGCTGAGGTGAGCGCCCCGCTTGTCCTGCGCGACCGCGTGCAGTTCGTCCACGATCACCGTGCGGACCGTCCGGAGGAGGCGACGGCTCGCCTGGGCAGTCAGCAGGATGTACAGAGACTCCGGGGTGGTCACCAGGATGTGGGGCGGCCGGCGCTTCATGCGCTCCCGCTCGCTGGGGAGGGTGTCCCCGGTGCGCACCGCCACGCGGACTCCCGGCAACCTCACGCCCCGCGCCCCGGCGAGCTCCCCAATCTCCCGCAGCGGCTCCTGCAGGTTGCGCTGGACGTCGTGGCTCAGCGCCCGCAGGGGAGAGACGTACAGCACCCTCGTCTCGTCGGGGAGCGGCTCACTGCTCAGAAGCTCGCTGAGAGCCCAGAGGAAGGCTGCCAGGGTCTTGCCCGAACCGGTGGGCGCGGCGAGCAGAACGTGGCGGCCGGAGGCCACCACGGGCCAGCCTGCTTCCTGGATGGGTGTTGCGCGGCCGAACCGCTGGTGCAGCCACTCCAGAACCACGGGGTGGAAGGCCGGCAGGGTCACGGGCCGGCCTCCAGTTCCCGGGCGCTCCTCTGCCGCAAGAGGGCTGCGGTACCGGGATCGCACCGCGCGCCTGCGCGCCTCCGTGCGCGCCAGCCCGGCCCCTCCGGAACCATCCCGCTACCCGCCGGCCGCGCGCACGGCCACCCGTGTCCCGTGCGCCAGACGCCGCGCCTCCTCCACCCGGGCCGGGTCCAGCACCCTCCGCAGGAACTGCCCGGTGTAGGAGTTCTCCTGGGCCGCCACCTCCTCGGGCGTCCCCACCGCCACCACCCGGCCACCCAGCTCGCCGCCCTCGGGACCCAGGTCGATGATCCAGTCCGCGGTCTTGATTACGTCCAGGTTGTGCTCGATCACCACCACCGTGTTCCCGGCGTCCACCAGCCGATGCAGCACCTGCAGCAGCCGCTCCACGTCTGCGAAGTGCAGACCCACGGTGGGCTCGTCCAGGATGTAGAGAGTGCGCCCCGTGTCCCGCCGCGACAGCTCCGCGGCCAGCTTCACCCGCTGCGCCTCCCCTCCGGACAGGGTGGTGGCCGGCTGCCCCAGCTGGATGTAGCCGAGTCCCACGTCGTGCAGGGTCTGCAGCTTGCGGCGCAGGCGGGGCACCGCGGAGAAGAACTCCAGGGCCTCGTCCACGGTCATCTCCAGCACGTCCGCGATGGTCTTCCCCCGGTACAGCACCTGCAGCGTCTCGCGGTTGTACCGCTTCCCTTTGCAGACCTCGCAGGGCACGTAGACGTCCGGCAGGAAGTGCATCTCGATGCGCACGATCCCGTCGCCCTCGCACGCCTCGCACCGACCCCCCCGCACGTTGAAGGAGAACCGGCCCGGGCCGTAGCCCCGCATCCGCGCCTCGGGCGTGGCGGCAAATAGCTCCCGGATGAGGTCGAAGGTCTTCGTGTACGTGGCGGGGTTGCTCCGGGGGGTGCGGCCGATGGGCGACTGGTCGATCTCGATCACCTTGTCCAGGTGGTGCCAGCCTTCCACGAAGTCGTGGGCGCCGGGCCGCACCCGGGTGCCCATCACCCTCTGCGCCAGCGCCCGGTACAGGATGTCGTCCACCAGGGTGGACTTGCCGGAGCCGGACACGCCCGTGACGCATACGAACAGCCCCAGCGGGAACGCCACGTCGATGCCCTTCAAATTGTGCTCTCGAGCGCCCCGCACCACCACCCACTTGTCCTGCGGGGGCCGGCGCCGGGCCGGCACCGGGATGCGGCGCTCACCCGCCAGGTACCGCCCCGTGATGGACCGCGGCTCCCGGATGACGTCCTCCAGGGTGCCGGAGACCACGATCTCCCCGCCGTGCTTGCCCGCCCCGGGCCCGATGTCCACGATCCAGTCCGCGGACCGGATGGTGTCCTCGTCGTGCTCCACCACGATGATGGTGTTGCCCAGGTCCCGCAGCCGCTTGAGGGTGTCGATGAGGCGGTGGTTGTCGCGCTGGTGCAGGCCGATGCTGGGCTCGTCCAGCACGTACAGCACGCCCATGAGGCCGGAGCCGATCTGGGTGGCCAGCCGGATCCGCTGCGCCTCCCCGCCGGACAGCGTGTTGGCCATGCGGTCCAGGGTCAGGTAGTCCAATCCCACGTTCACCAGGAACCCCAGGCGCGACCGGACCTCCTTGAGGATCTGGTGCGCGATGAGCTCCTCCCGTTCCGTGAGGCGCAGGCGGTCGAAGAACTCCAGGCACTGCCGCACGGTGAGGGCGGTGATCTCCGCGATGGTCCGGCCCCCCACCCGCACGCTCAGGCTTTCCCGCTTGAGCCGGGCGCCGTGGCATTCGGGGCACGGCACGAGGCTCATGAACTTCTCGATCTCCTCCTTCACGGCTTCGGAGTCCGTCTCCCGATAGCGGCGCTCCAGGTAGGGGATCACCCCCTCGAACTCCGTCTCGTACGACCGGAGGATCCCGTAGCGGTTGTGGTACCGGATCCGGATGGGCCGGTCGGAGCCGTGGAGGAGGACTCTGAGGAAGGACTTCGGGAGGGTGCGCAGGGGTGCCTTCCAGTCCACGCCGTACGCTTGCGCCAGGGAACGCAGCAACTGGTCGAAGTACTCCGCCGTACTGGCCGCCCACGGCACCACGGCGCCGTCCGCCAGGGACTTGTCGGGGTCCAGGACCAGCTCCGGGTCCACCTCCTGCCGGTACCCCAGGCCGGAGCACTTGGGGCAAGCGCCGTAGGGGCTGTTGAAGGAGAAGATGCGGGGCTCGATCTCCGGAAGGGTCGTCCCGTGCTCAGGACACGCGAAGGCGGTGGAGAAGGCCCACAGCTCGCCGTCGCCTCCCCCCGTCTCCCGCCACACGTGCACCAGCCCCTGCCCCAGTTTGAGGGCGGTCTCCACGGACTCGTGCAGCCGCGAACGGACCTCCGGCTTGGTCACGAGCCGGTCCACCACCACCTCGATGTCGTGCTTGCGGTTCTTGTCCAGGACGATGGACTCCGTGAGTTCGTACAGGACGCCGTCCACCCGCACCCGCGCGAACCCCTGCCGCCGGAGGTCTTCAAACAGCTGCCGGTACTCGCCCTTGCGGCCGCGCACCACCGGCCCGAGCACGTAGATCCGGCTCCCCTCCGGCATGGCCAGGACCCGGTCCACGATCTGCTCGGGGGTCTGCCGCTGGATGGGCCGGTCGCACACCGGGCAGTGGGGCTGGCCGATGCGGGCGAACAGGAGCCGCAGGTAGTCGTAGATCTCGGTGACCGTGCCCACCGTGGACCGCGGGTTGCGGGGAGCGCCCTTCTGGTCGATGGACACCGCGGGGGAGAGGCCCTCGATGGAGTCCACCTCGGGCTTCTCCATCAGGCCCAGGAACTGGCGCGCGTACGCGGACAGGCTCTCCACGTACTTCCGCTGGCCCTCGGCGTAGATGGTGTCAAAGGCCAGGGTGGACTTGCCGGACCCGGAGATCCCCGTGAACACCACGAGCCGGTCCCGGGGGATCTCCACGGTCACGTTCTTCAGGTTGTGCTCCCGCGCCCCCCGGACGACGATGCGGTCCAGCGGCATAGCCTCCCTCGTGACCTACGACGGCGTACCCACCGCGACCGGCGCCTCGCGCAGGACTTCCTCCAGCTCCAGCAGGACGCCCTCCTCGCGTTCGCTCATCAGCTCCACCTGGTTCCCGAAGGGGTCCCAGCAGAAGAACCGGCGCACACCGGGCCGGGGCGGGGCCTCTTGGATGCGCACCCCGTGGGAGCGCAACCGCGCCCGGGCGGCCTCCAGGTCGTCCACCTCGAAGCACACGTGTCGGCGGGAGGGGCGCGCGTCCGCGTCGCGCTCGATGCCCACGTGGATCTCGCAGTTGGGAGTCCAGAACCAGCAGCCGCCCCGCTGCGCGAGCCCCTCCGGCTTGGGGATCTCTTGCAGGCCCAGCAGTTCCCCGTAGAACCATCGGGCCTGAGCCTCCCCGCCGGGGGGCGCGGTGACCAGAATGTGGTTCACGCCCAGCACCCTCATGCTTCTCCCTCCTGCCGGTGGCGGTTCCGGCGCGGGCGAGCCGGTCCTGCGGGCCGTCCCCGGCGGGCTGCGGGCGCGAAGTACGGCTCGCCCAGACCCTTCTTCAACTCCGCGATCTGGTCCCGCAGTCTGGCGGCCTTCTCGAACTCCAGATTGGCCGCGGCCCGCCGCATCTCCCGCTCCAGGCGGTCCACGGTCGCCTCGAGCTCTTGCGGCGTGAGCATGAGCAGCCGCGCCACGTCCCAGGGCACGGTGGCACCCTGCTCCTCCACCAACCGGACGATCTCCTCCGCGGTCAGGATCTCCCCCGAGGAGGGGCGGTACTCCCCCACGGGCTCCGCGGCCTGCTCCAGCTCGATCAGATCGCGCACGGGCTTCTGCACCGTCTGGGGGGTGATCCCGTGCTCCTCGTTGTACCGGAGCTGGATCTGTCGACGCCGGTTGGTCTCCTCGATGGCCCTCCGCATGGAGTCCGTGACCTCGTCCGCGTACAGGATCACGCGCCCGGAAACGTTGCGGGCCGCCCGTCCCATGGTCTGCACCAGGGCCGTCTCCGACCGCAGGTAGCCCTCCCGATCCGCGTCCAGCACCGCCACCAGGGACACCTCGGGCAGGTCCAGCCCTTCCCGCAGCAGGTTGATCCCCACCAGGACGTCGTAGGTCCCCAGCCGCAGGTCCTTGAGGATCTGCACCCGCTCCAGGGTGTCAATCTCCGAGTGCAGGTAGTGCACCTTGAACCCCATCTCCTGCAAGTAGGCGGTGAGGTCCTCGGCCATGCGCTTGGTGAGGGTGGTGACCAGCGTGCGTTCCCCGCGCTCCACCTGGGTGCGGATCTCCGCCACCAGGTCGTCCACCTGCCCTCTCGCCGGGCGCACCTCCACCTGGGGGTCCACGAGCCCCGTGGGGCGCACGATCTGCTCCACCACCCGGCTGCTCACCTCCAGCTCGAAGGGGCCTGGGGTGGCGGACACGAACACGCACTGGTGGATGAGCTGTTCGAACTCGTCCCACCGCAAGGGCCGGTTGTCGTAGGCGGAGGGCAACCGGAACCCGAAGTCCACCAGGTTCTTCTTGCGGGCCCGGTCGCCCTCGTGCATCCCCTTGATCTGGGGCACGGTCACGTGGGATTCGTCGATGAACATCAGGTAGTCCCGGGGGAAGTAGTCCAGCAGGCATCCGGGCCGCTCCCCGGGGGCCCGGCCGTCCAGGTGCCGCGAGTAGTTCTCGATGCCTGGGCAGTAGCCGGTCTCCCGCAACAACTCCATGTCGTAGCGGGTTCGGAACTCCAGCCGCTGCGCCTCCAGGAGCTTGCCCTGGGCGCGGAACCAACTGGCCCGCTCCACCAGCTCCGCCTCGATGCTCCGCAGCGCCCGCTCCAGCCGCTCCTCCGTGGTCACCCAGTGCTTGGCGGGCCAGATGGCCACCACGTCCTTCTCCTCCAGCACCTCGCCCGTGAGCGGGTCCAACTCCAGGATGCGGTCCACCTCGTCCCCGAACAGCTCCACCCGCACCGCCCGCTCCTCGTAGCTGGGGAAGACCTCGATGACGTCCCCGCGGGCCCTGAAGCGGCCCCGGGCGAAGTCCACATCGTTCCGCTCGTACTGGACGTCCACCAGGCGGCGCAGGATCTCTTCCCGGCTGCGACGCTCTCCGCGTCGGAGGACCAGCACCACGTCCCGGTAGTCCTCCGGGCGACCCAACCCGTAGATGCACGACACGCTGGCCACCACGATCACGTCGCGGCGCTCCATCAACGCCTTGGTGCTGGCGTGGCGGAGCCGGTCGATCTCCTCGTTGATGCTGGCGTCCTTGGCGATGTACAGGTCCGTCTGGGGGACGTACGCCTCCGGCTGGTAGTAGTCGTAGTACGACACGAAGTAGCGCACCGCGTTGTGCGGGAAGAACTGCCGGAACTCGCTGTACAGCTGCGCCGCCAGGGTCTTGTTGTGGGCGATGACCAGGGTGGGCTTCTGGATGCGCTCCACCACCCGGGCCATGGTGTACGTCTTCCCCGAGCCGGTGACCCCGAGCAGCGTGGTGTACCGGTAGCCCGCCTGGAGGCTTTCCACCAGCTGCTCGATGGCCTTGGGCTGGTCGCCCCGCGGGGGGAGGTCGGTGACCATCCGAAACTCAGACACAGCCGATCCTCGCTGAACAGCCCATTATAGCCGCCCGCACCCCCAACGCTCCAACTGTGGCCAAGGGCGATTGTAGCACCGCAGCAGCCAGAATGGGAACGGATGTTCGCACCCGCAGCTCAGGGGTCCGCGAGTTCCGCCCAAAGGCGCTCCACCTGTTCCCGCGTGCGCTCCAGATCTCCGTCGTTGTCCACCACCCAGCGGGCGCGCCCTAGTTTCTCCCGCAGCGGACGCTGTGCTCTGAGCCTGCGCTCTGCCTCGTCGGGTGTCAGGCCATCCCGCGTCACCAGCCTGCGCAGCTGCACCTGCGGCGACGCGTACACCACCACCGCCGGGAGGGCTTCCAGCTCCGGGAGCGGCACGTCAAACAGCAGGGGCACATCCAGCACCACCACCGCTTGGGGATTTTGGGCCCGGATCTCCTCCAGACGCAGGCGCATGCGCTCCCGCACCCGGGGGTGGACGATGGCGTTCAGCTGCGCCCGGCGTTCGGGGTCGGAGAAGACCAGGGTGGCTAACCGCTTTCGGTCCAGCTCCCCGCTGGGGAGCAGCACCTCCTCGCCGAAGGCGGCCACGATCTCCCGGAGCGCCGGTTGGCCCGGGGCGACCACCTCGCGGGCCAGGGCGTCGGCGTCCACCACCTCCGCCCCGAGCTGCCGGAGGATCCTCGCCACCGTACTCTTGCCGCTCGCGATGCCGCCGGTGAGGGCGACCACTTTCATGGAGACGGACCCGGGTCCCGGCCCACCAGCTCCACCAGAGCTCCGGCCCGCAGCGTCCCGGGCCGCAGAACCCTCGCGTACACCCGCGCCTCGCCCGGGTGGTGGTCGGGGTGCACGCGGGCGATGTCGCCGCGCAGGAAGTTGTGTCGGATGGTCGCGCACGGAGTCGTATATCTGGTGACCTGTAAGTCCACCTCTCCCACCCGCAGCCGCAGGCCCGGCCGCACCTGACGCCAGTCCACGCCGGCCACGGTCACGTTCTCTCCCAGACTCCCGGGCGCTACGGGATGGCCCTCCGCGCGCAGGCGTTGGAGTACTTCCAGAGAGAACAGGCACACGGCCCGCTCCGGCCCGCCGTGATGGCGGGTGTCGTTGTGCAGGTCGCCCCGCAACCCCTCATGGGTCACCTCGGCCTCAACCACCGGCCGCTTCGGCACACCTCCCCTCGATGTGTTCAGCCGGTAGGCCACCCCCAGGCTGCCCCCGAGCTCCACCACCCGGCCGTCTTCCAGGCGCTGGGCGTCCGCGTCGAACCGAAACTCGGCCCACACCCGCCGGCCGGAGAGCACCTGGGGCAGCCAGTGCCGGTCGTCCTCCCACATGCGCTCCAGCGGCAGGTGGTCCACAGGGTGCCAGCGCAGCGTCCCCTCCCGGCCTTCGGCCACGGCACCCGAGAACTCCTCGCACGTGAACACGTACACCACCCACCCGGAAGACCGCTGCTCCCCGAACGAGAAGTGCAGCACCCCCGCAAAGCGCAGGTCTCGGGCCACGAGTCCCGTTTCCTCCCGCACCTCGCGCGCTGCCCCCTCTTCCGGGTCCTCGCCGGGAAGCAGCTTCCCGCCCGGCCCGTTCCACTTGCCCCCGCCCCACAGACCCTCCCTCTTGCGCAGCAGCAGCACCTGTCCGTCCCGAATCGGAAAGCACAGGGTGGCGAAGGTGGTCACGCCTGCGCCCTCCCCGCGGCGGGGGTCCGGGAAGACACGGTGCTCAGGTGCTCCAGATCGTTCCAGTTGGGGCCCACCCTGAGCTCCACCTGGATCGGCACGGAGAGCTGCAGGGCGTTCGCCATGACCTCTCCCACCTCGCGGCCGAAACTGTGGACCTGGTCCGGGCCCAGCTCGAACACCAACTCGTCGTGCACCTGCAGGATCATGAGCGCACCGGGGAAGCGTGGCAGGACGTCCCGGTGGATGCGGATCATGGCCAGCTTGATCAGGTCCGCCTGGCTACCCTGGATGGGCGTGTTGATGGCCACCCGCTCCGCGGCCTCTCGGACCACCCGGTTCCGGCTGTGCAGGTCCGTGAGGTACCGGCGCCGGCCCAGCAACGTCGAGACGTAGCCCCTCCGCCGCGCTTCGTCCACCGTCTTGCGCACGTAAGCCCGAACTCCCGGATAGCGGGCGAAATACCGCTCGATGTACGCGTCCGCCTCCGCCGGGGTGCTGCCGATCTGCTGGCTCAGCCCGAACCCGCTGATGCCGTAGGCGATGCCGAAGTTGATGGCCTTCGCCCGGCGCCGCTGCTCGGGGGTCAGCTGGTCCCGCGGTAGACCAAACACCTCCGCGGCTACCTCCGCGTGGATGTCCCGGCCCGTGCGGAAGACTTCCTGCAGGGCGGCGTCCCCGCTGATGTGGGCCAGCAGGCGCAGCTCGATCTGGTTGTAGTCCGCGGCAAGCAGCACCCGGCCGGGCGGGGCCACAAAGGCCCGGCGGATCCGCCGGCCCTCCTCGGTGCGGATCGGGATGTTCTGCAGGTTGGGCTCCTGGGAGCTGAGCCGCCCGGTGGCGGCCACGGTCTGGTTGAAGGTGGTGTGAACGCGGCCGGTCTCGGGGTGCACCAGGCGGGGCAGCACCTCCACGTACGTGGACAGCAGCTTCGCCAGCTCCCGGTGCTGAAGGATCTTTGCCACCACCGGATGGTGTGGCGCCAGGGCCTCCAGCACGTCCGCGTCCGTGGAGTAGCCGGTCTTGGTCTTCTTCAGGGGCGGCAACCCCAGCTTCTCAAACAGGACGAACGCCAGCTGCTTGGGCGAGCCTAAATTGAACTCCAGCCCGGCCAGCGCGTAGACCTCGGCGGTCAAGGCGTCCAGCCGGGCCCGCAGCTCCTCCGCCAGCGCCTGCAGGTACGGGACGTCCACCGCCACCCCGGCCATCTCCATGTCTGCGAGCACGGGCACCAGCGGCATCTCGATCTCGCGATAGACACCCTCCACCTGCCGCTCGCGCAGGGCCTTCCGCAGCAGCGGCGCTACCCGCGCCAGCGCGTCCGCCTCCTCGCACCGCCGCTCCCAGGCCTCGGGGCCCTCCCACAACTCCCCCTCGGCCTGCTCCAGGCGCCACCCGATCTGCTCCCACGCGATGGTGGAGAGGTCGTGGCTCCGCCGGCCGGGGTTCAGCACGTAGGACGCGATCCCCACGTCGAACTCAAACCCCCGGGGCTGCAGCCCCGCCCGGCGCAGGCGCACCAGGTCGGCCTTTGCGTCCTGGCTGACCTTGTGCACCTCCTTAGACTCCAGCAGCTCCACCAGAGGCTCCGGCCAGT
>JBEQAH010000048.1:0-10073 GCA_041640435.1 bacterium
AGACCGGCTACCGACGCCCGCCCACCAGGCCCTGCTCTCGCCACTTCTGGAACACGCGCCGGATCTGTGCCGCGGCTGCGTCCAGAGCCTGCTCCGGGGTATCCACGCCCTGGGCCACCCGGGCGAACATCACGTTCAGGATCCAGGTGTTGAACACCTCGTCGATGGCCGCGCTGGAAGGACCCGGCCAGCCCACGTTGTGGGCCCAGTCGTACGCGGTCTCGATGGTGGCCAGCTTGTCCCGGCGATCGCCCGCGGCCTTGCTCACCGGGTCATCCCGCAGGTACGCGAGGCGCTTGGCCTTGGGGATGGCGTTCTGGAAGGTGGGATAGTCGTACGCCTGGGAGGCGTGGAACTTCCCGGGCGGCCAGCCTTCCCGGGCGGCCACGTCGGGATCGTAACTCAAGACCAAGTCGATGAGTAGCTTCTTGGCCGCCTCCCGCACCGGCCGCGGCCGATTCCGCCACAAGAAGTACACGCCCATGACGTGCTCCAGGCCCCGTGCCCCGGCGGGTCCCTGCGGCGCGCGCTCGGTGATCCACGTATTCCGCGCGAGCTGAACCGCTGCCGACTGGTTGGGGTTCTCTCCCCGCCGGAGGGCGGCCGCAGCTAAGGCTTGCGCGCTGCGGGTGATGGAGATGGCGTTCATCGCGACGGAGATCCGTCCCGCCAAGAACTCCTCGTTGTTGGAGGCCGCGGTCCACGCGAAGACGCCCGGAAACATGGTCTCCTCGTACAGCGCCTTGACGAACCGGAGGGCGTCCAGGGTCCGCTGGCGGAACGGCGGCACGTCCAGCACCACGTTGCTGGCCTCGTCCTGCTCACTGGTGCCCCACGAGTACATGAGGGCCCGTAGCCACATGGCTGTGTCGATCTCCTGGCTGAGCCCCAACCCCACCGGGTGCCCCATGCGTTTCAGCTCGCGGCCTGCCTTTCGGATGTCGTCCCAGGTCTTCGGGCCCAGAAGCGGCACCCGCTGATCACCGGTGAGCCGCGCGGCCGCCTGCCGCCACAGATCCGCGCGGTAGTGAATGGGGTCGGGGACGAAGTTGTCCGACACGCCGAAGTACCGTCGGGTGACCGGGTTGAACGTACTCTTCTCTGCCAGCGGGATGTAAGGTCCCACGCGGCGCTTGAGCTCCTCGATCACCTCCCGGTGGGCGTCCGTGTCCACCTGCCGCTCCAGGGTCGCCGGTGGGGTGAGGTACTGGATGAGGTCGTGCCCGGGGTCCGCGCCCGCCGCCACCCGGGCGGCCTCCGAGGCGGCGATGGCCGGGATCTCCGCGACCCCTACGTTTTCCACCACCACCCGCACCCCGTTCTTCTCACCCCACCGGGGCGCGAACACCCGGTTGAACCACTCGTCGTAGGGCGGCACGAAATGCCGCCACTGCAGGATCCGCAGCGTCACAGGCTGCGCCCGCGTGCGCTCCGTGAGGACCAACGGGCCCAGGCTCCCCGCCACCGCGCCCACCGCCGCGGACTTCAGAAAGTCCCGGCGCGTCACACGGCGCCAGCGCCCTGGACTCAGCTCCACCCAGGTGCCGTCCAGCTTCCGTTCCTCTCCCATCTCCATTCCCCCCTTTTCCCTCGTCCAGCCTCCTCAGCGGAGGGCGCCGCTGAGGGTGAAGCTACCCACGAATCGCTCGATCACGAGATAGTACAGGGCCGCCACGGGGACGCTGGCTAAGAAGGCCGAGGCCATGAGCGGCCCCCAGTCAAAGATGTCGCCCCGCACCATGTCCGCGGGGACCCCCACGCTGACCGTCTTCTGAGCGGTCGCGGTGACGAAGCTGGCCGCGTAGACGAACTCCTGCGCGGACAGGGTGAAGCTGAAGATCACCACGGTGACGATCCCGGGCACCGCCAGGGGCAGCAGGACCCGGGCCAGCGCGCCCAAGCGGGTGCATCCGTCCACCATGGCGGACTCCTCCAGTTCCCGGGGCAGCCCGCGCAGGAACCCCGCCAGGAGCCACGTGCACAACGGCACGGTGATGGTGGGGTACACCACGATGAGCGACCACAGGGTGTTCTGCAGCCGGAGGACGGTCACCACCAACGCCATGGGGATGAACAGCAGGGTGGGCGGGACCAGGTAGACCAGGAAGATGGCGATGCTGACCCTCTCGCCCCACCGCCCCAGCAGCCGCGCGAGGCTGTAGGCCGCCGGGACCGTCAGGAACAACGTCACCACCACGACCCCGGCACCTACCAGGGCCGTGTTCACCACCCACCGCCCGAACTGCGTCTTGGTGAAGGCGTACTCCAGGTGCGCCAGGGTGGGAGGCTCGTGGAACCAGAACGGGTTGTGCTCGGGGTTGTACAGGTCGGAGTCCTGCTTGAACGCGGTGATCCCCATCCAGGCGAAGGGGAACGCCGCGAACACCACGAACACGCCCACCAGCAGAACCCGACCCACCGCCAGGGCTCGCCGCCGAAGCCGCGCGCTCACCACGCCACCTCCGCCCGACGCACAGTTCGCAGCACGAACAACGCGGCCAGCAGAAGCACCGGGAAAAACAGCAGGGAAATGGACGCCCCCACGCTCAGGTTCCCACCCACGATCCCCTTGAAGAAGGCCAGGCTGGCCAGCACCTGGGTGGTGTCGAAGGGGCCGCCGCGGGTGAGCACGTACACCACGGTCATGTCGGTGAAGGTGAAGATGGTCCCGAACAGGACCGCCACCGCGGCCACGGGTACCAGCAACGGCAGCATCACATGCCGGTACTTCTGCCAAAGGCTCGCGCCGTCCACCTCCGCCTGGTCCAGGAAATCCTGGGGGATGGCGGAGTGGCCGGCGAGCAACACCACGGTGGCAAAGGGCAGCATCCGCCACACGTGTACGGCCACCACCGCGCCGAAGGCCAGGTCCGGACGCCCTAGCCAGAACATGTTCGCGCCCGCGGGCAGCAGGCCCACTTGGCGCAACACCCAGTCGATCACGCTGAAGCGGGCGTGGAGGATCCACAGCCAGCCGATGGTGGACAACGACACGGGGGCCACCCACGGCAGCAGGAGCAGGAACATCACCACGCCCCGCGCCCGGAAGGGTCGCCGCAGCGCCAACGCCAGGACGTTGGCCAGCACCATCACCGACACTTGGGCGGTGACGGTGAACACGAAGGTGTTCCGCAGGGCCCGCAGCGTGACGGGGTCCCGGAAGGCGAGGCTGAAGTTCGAGAGCCCGATGAACCGGCCGAAGGGGTTTCCGGTGGTGGCGTCCGTCAGGCTCAGGTAGATGGCGAACAGGAAGGGGAATCCGACGAGGAGCACGATGTAGAGGACCGCGGGGGCCAGCAGCACAGGGCCCAGCACCCGGTCGCGATCCAACCACGTGTGGCTGCGGGACAACACGCCCGCCAGCGACCGCGCTACCGCCATCGATGGCCCCTCCCGCGTCCGAGGCTCCGAACGGGGCTTGGATCTGGAGTCTCGAGCAAACCCTACTGGCGCGGTGTCACGAATGTCAAGCGGGTCGCGGCGGGCCGGAGCTGCCGTCCCCGCGGGGCTCCCACGGCGCCTCCGGGGTCCCCGCCTGTCGGTTTACCCAGCGCCCGCAGACGAACAGCAGGTCGCTCAGGCGGTTGAGGTAGCTCAGGACCTGCGGGCTCACCGCGGCCTGGCGGGCCAAGGCCACCACCCGGCGCTCCGCCCGTCGGCACACCGCCCGGGCCACGTGCAAGAGAGCCCCGGCCTCTGTGCCCCCCGGCAGTACGAAGGTCCGCAGGGGTTCCAGGTTGGCCTCCAGCCGGTCGATGCACCGCTCCACCGCTTCCACGTCCGAGGGCCCCAGGCGGGGCACACGGGCCGTCAAGCGAGGGTCCTGCGGGCGGGCGGTGGCGAGTTCGGCGCCCACGGCGAACAGCGACTTCTGGGCCGCGGCCAACACGTCCTGCAGCTCGTGGTCGTGGGGGAGCTTGGCCCGCACAAGGCCCAGGACGCTGTTCAGCTCGTCGATCGTCCCGTACGCCTCCACCCGCGGGTCCGCCTTGGAGACGCGCTCGCCTCCAAACAGGTGCGTCTCGCCCGCGTCGCCGGTGCGCGTGTAGATCTTCACGGGTCCGCCTCCTCCGCCGCGGCCTGCAGCTGTGGCACCTCTTCCCGGGCGACCAGCCAGCGCTTAAACCACTCTACGATCCAACGGAGGCGCTCCAGCCGGTGCTCGGGCTGCCCGGAACGGGAAAGGTCGTGGCTCTCGTTGGGGAAGCGGACGAACACGGTCTCCACACCCCGCTTCCGCAGCGCCGTGTACCACTGCTCCGCCTCGGAGATGGGGCACCGCAGGTCCTGCTCGCTGTGCAAGATGAGGACAGGCGTGCGGACCCGTTCCACGTGCTGGAGGGGTGAGCGCTCCAGGTAGAAGGAGGGGCTCTCCCAAGGGTCTCCGGGGAACTCCCAGAAGCCCTTGAGGTACGCCAGGTCGCTGGTGCCCCACTGGCTGTAGCAGTTCGAGATGGATCGCATGGTGACCGCAGCCCGGAACCGGTCGGTCTGGCTCACGATCCAGTTTGTCATGTAGCCCCCGTACGACCCGCCCGCCACGCCCAGGCGCTCCCGGTCCAGCCACGGCCACCGTTCCAGGGCCTGGTCGAGCGCGGCCATGAGGTCCCGGTAGTCTGCACCGCCCCAGTCGTTCCGCGTGGCCGCGCAGAAAGCCTGACCGTAACCCTGGCTGCCCCTCGGGTTGGTGTACAGCACGGCGAACCCGCAGGCCGCCAGCAGCTGGAACTCGTGGAAGAACGCCCAGCCGTACGCCGCGTGCGGGCCTCCGTGGATCTGCAGCACGACGGGGCACCGCTGCCCAGCGGGGAGGTGGGGCGGCCGCAACACCCATCCCTCCACCGTCCACCCGTCCGGCGCCTTGAACTCCGCCCGTTCCGGCTGTGCGAGCGTCACTTCGCGCAGCAGCTCCCCGTTCACGTCGGTGAGCCGCCGCTCACCGACCACCCGTCCACCCTCCAGCTGGACCAGGAACACATCGCCGGGAAGGGTCGGGGTGGTGATACCCAAAGCAGCGCGCCGGCTCGCACGGTCCACGGACAGGTTGTACACCACCCGCTCCCCGGAGGTCACGCGCTGCACCGTACCCTGGAGATCCACGCTGTACACCCCGGTCGCGCCACCCTCGCCCCCGACGAACAACACTTGGCCCGCGTCAGGGGTCCAGAACAGCCCGCCGGTGGGGCAGTGTGCCGGCCGCATGTCATCCAACACGTGGTTGCCCGCGGACCGATCCCAGCCCGCGGTCAACGCGCGCACCTCGGACCCGTCCGCGTCTGCCACCCACACCCGGGTAAGAGTCGCCGTCCCGTAGGCGTTGTCGTGCCCGAGGTAAGCGATCCACCGCCCGTCGGGCGACCACGCCGGGCTTGCGCACGGGCCCACAGAGCGCGTGAGACGACGTGCAGGTCCGCCCTCTGCGGGGATCACCCACACGTCCTGCACGTTGGTCCAGTCCGCGTCCGGGCGAGGGTTGGCGACGTACGCGATCCACCGTCCGTCCGGGGACCAAGCCGGGGTGGTGTGATCGCAGGGTTCGTCGGTCAGGGCCCTCGGTGCACCGCCCGCGAGGTCCACCACGAACAGCTGCTTCCACTTCCCGTCCCACAGCCCCTCGCCGTCCAGCTTGTAGCGCAGCCGCGTGATGACCCGTACCCGGTTCTGCCGCTTCCGCTTGGCCCTCTCCCGGTCCGGTTCTGCGTCCAAGGGGTCTAGACCGACCCGACTCACGAACGCCAGGCGCCCACCGTCCGGCGCCCAGCATGGCTCCGCAGCACCACCCGGGAGGTGCGTGAGGGGCCGGGCTTCGCCTCCGCCCGCGGGGATCACCCACAGTTGCACATCCCCGCTCCGGTCAGAGAGGAAGGCGATCCACCGTCCGTCTGGAGACCACCGGGGCGTTCGATCCCGGTGCGATCCCCAGGTGAACTGCTGCGGCCTGCCGCCGTCTGCGGGGACCATCCACAGGTGCGATCGGTACACCAGCTCGTCCTGCGCCTCGTCCCGTTCGATCACGGTGAGCACGAAGCACACCCGCTGGCCATCCGGGCTCAGGCTGACGTCTGTCACGAAGCGCATGCGCAGCAGGTCTTCGGCCGTCACCCCGCGCACGCTCGCACCTCCTTTACCGGCCTTCCGCGAGCCGCTCCCACAGCGGACGCGGAAGACCGCAGGCCTGCATCTTGCGCTGCACCGCCTCGATGGGGTACGGAACCCGCCGGACTTCGATCGTCGCTGCCTTTGTGTCCAGCACCGCGTAGGCCGCCCGGGGATCGCCGTCCCGGGGCTGGCCCACACTGCCCACATTCACCAGGTGCCGCAGGTGCGGTTCCAGCGCCACCGGGGTGTTGGGCAGAAGGGCAAGAAGCCGGGTGCGCTCGCCGTCGTGGGTGAACCGGATGGGCACGTGGGTGTGGCCGAACAGACAGAGGGAGAACGCCTCCGCGCGGAAGTTGTCCTCCGCGGTCTCCCAGTCCAGGATGTACTCCTCCACCGGGTCCCTGGGGCTCGCGTGGACCAGCAGCATCCCCTCGAACTCCGCCCGGGCGCCGAGGGAGTCCAGGAAGGAACGCGTTCCGCCGCGCAGCTGGGTGCGGGTCCACTCCACCGCGGCCCGGGCGAACAGGTTGAACCGCCGGGCGTCCAGCCGACCCAGAGCCGCCAGGTCGTGGTTGCCCACCAGTGCCACGGACACGCGTTCGCGCAGCCGGTCCACGCACTCGTTGGGCTCCGGGCCGTAGCCCACGAAGTCGCCCAGGCACACAAACCCCTCTGCACCCTGTCGCGCGGCATCCTGGAGGACCGCCTCCAGCGCGTCCAGGTTGGCGTGGACGTCGGACAGGATTGCGTAGCGCATACCGCCGCACCTTGCAGGATACCGCACCGCGCCACGACCCGCTCCGACGCTCAACGGTCAGATCGGCGGGCACGAAGCCGATCCAGCACCTCAGCCCACCCCACACCCTCTCGCGCCAACAGCACCGAGAGGTGGTAGACCAGGTCTGCGGCTTCGTCCACGAGGCGTTCTGGCCCTTCCTCGCGCGCTGCACGCACCACTTCCGAGGCCTCCTCGAACACCTTCTCGTGCAGGCGAGAGGGGTCTGAGGAAAGGAGAGCGGCCGTGTACGAGCCCGGGGAGGGGCTACGCCTGCGCTCCCGGACCACGCGCTCCAGCTCCGGGAGGACCCCCGAGGGACTGATCCGCCGGTGCCCTTCCAGGTCGCGGTGGAAACAGGACATCTCGCCCGTGTGGCAGGCCGGCCCTTCCGGGTCCACCACGTACAGGAGGCTATCGGCGTCGCAGTCCTGGAGGATCTCCCGCACCCGCAGCCCGTACCCGGAGGTCTCCCCTTTTCTCCACAGGGCCTGGCGGGAGCGGCTCCAGAAGTGCGCGAACCCCGTCTGCTGGGTCCGGCGTACGGCCTCCGCGTCCGCGTACGCCAGCATCAGCACCTGTCCAGTTCGCCGATCCTGTACCACCACGGGGCGCAGCTCCCTCTCCTCGCTCACAGCTCCACCTCCCGGACTGGGATGCCGCGCGCGGCCAGGGCTGTCTTGAGCTCCCGGATCCTCAGTTGCCCGAAGTGGAACACCGACGCCGCCAGGGCGGCGTCCGCTCCCCCTTCGGTCAGCACCTGAGCGAAGTGCTCCACGGATCCCGCGCCTCCGGAGGCTACCACGGGGACAGGCACCGCGCGGCTGACGGCCTGCGTGAGCTCCAGGTCAAACCCCTCGGTGGTACCGTCGCGGTCCATGCTGGTCAGCAGGATCTCGCCTGCCCCAAGCTCCGCCGCGCGCTGTGCCCACCAGACCGCGTCCAGGCCCGTGGCCTTCCTGCCGCCGTGGGTGTACACCTCCCACCCGGTCTTTCGCCTGCGGGCGTCGATGGCCACCACCACGCACTGCTGGCCGAAGCGCTCTGCGAGGCGACGGATCAGGTCGGGGTCCTCCACCGCCGCGGTGTTCACCGCCACCTTGTCCGCACCGGCCCGCAGGATCTGGCGGGCGTCTTCTACGGACCGGATCCCGCCGCCCACGGTGAGGGGGATGAACACCTGACTTGCGGTGCGGCGGACGGCCTCTTCCAAAATGGGCCGCCCCTCCGCGGATGCGGTGATGTCGAGGAACACCAGCTCGTCCGCCCCCTCCTGGTCGTACGCCCCCGCGAGCTCCGCAGGGTCGCCGGCATCCCGGAGGCGGATGAACTGAATCCCCTTCACCACCCGACCCGCGTCCACGTCCAGGCACGGGATGATCCGCTTCGCTAGCATCCCCCTTCTCCCCGCGCTACCCGCAGGGCCTCGGGCAGGCGCAGGCGGCCCTCGTACAGGGCGCGGCCTACCACCACCCCCTCGAGCCTCAAGGACGCCAGAGCCCGCACGTCGTCCACATCTCGCACGCCCCCGGAGGCCAGCAGGCGGGCCCCCACCGCCGAGAGGCTTCTGTACAGGGCAAGGTTCGGGCCCGCAAGCGCGCCGTCGGCGTCCACGTCGGTCACCAGGAGCCTCACCGCACCGCAGTCCACCGCCTGCCGGGCCGCCGCTTCCGCGGTAAGGCCTGCCGACTCCGTCCAGCCCCGCACTCGGGCTACGCCCCCGCGCACATCCACCGCCACCACCACCCGCTCGCCGAACCGCGCGCACACAGCCCGTAGCCAACCGGGGTCCTCCAGCGCGCGCGTCCCGATCACCACCCGGTCCGCACCTGCCTCCAGCGCCCGCTCCACCGCGCCCTCGTCCCTCAGGCCGCCGCCGTACTGCACCCTCAGCCCCTCGGCTTTGACCTGTGCCACCGTGTGCAGGTGGCGGGGGATTCCGTCCCGGGCGCCGTCCAGGTCCACCACGTGCAACCATGTGGCGCCCTGACTCCTCCACCGTCGCGCCACCACCCCGGGGTCGGTGGCGTACTCGGTGGGGTGCGCGAACTCGCCGCGCAGCAACCGCACCACGCGGCCAGCCATCAGATCGACCGCGGGCAGAACGATCATCGAACCCGTTGCAGCCACTCGCGGACGCCCGCCAGCAGCCGCCGCCCCACCTCGCCGCTCTTCTCGGGATGGAACTGGAACCCCAGGACCCTCGGGGCTTCCACCAGCGCGGGGATGGTGGCGCCGTGGACCGTCTCCGCCACCACGTAGCGACGGTCGGTGAGCGCGTAGTACGAGTGCACGAAGTATGCATGCATCCCGGACCGCACGGATCTGGTCACGGGCGAGGGGCGGACCAGGGTCAGGGTGTTCCAGCCCATGTGCGGCACCTTCACCCCCGCGGGCAGGCGGACCACCCGGCCCGGCACCAGCCCCAGGCCCTCGTGCCGGCCGTCTTCCTCGCTTTCCTCGAACAGCAGCTGCATCCCGAGGCACAGGCCCAGCAGAGCCCCTCCGTCCTCCACCCAGGCCCGCAGGGCTTGCCACAGCCCCGCCTCCCGGAGCCTGCGCGCCGCCGGCCCGAACGCGCCCACCCCTGGCAGGACCACCAAGTGGCCGGCCCCGATCTCCTGCGGGCGGGAGGTCAGGGTCACCCGGAACCCCACCCGCGCCAGGGCGCGCTCCACGCTGAGAAGGTTACCGGCCCCGTAGTCCACCACCACCGCGCGCATGGTTCAGAGCACGCCCTTGGTGGACGGGTGCCCGCTGCGCTCCACCCGGATCGCGCGGCCCAGGACCACGCCGACGCCCTTGAACACCGCCTCCGCCACGTGGTGGGTGTTGCCGCCGTGCACGTGGACCAGGTGCAGCGTGATGCGCGCGTGCGTTACGAAGGCGCGGAAGAACTCCTCCACCAGCTCGGCGGGGAAGCTGCCCACGAAGGGGCTCCTCCAGCTCACCTCCCAGTGCAGGTAGGGGCGGCCGCTCACGTCCACCGCGCACAGCACCAGCGCGTCGTCCATGGCCGCGTGCAGGCTTGCAAACCGCACGATCCCCGCCCCCTGTCCCAGGGCCTGGGAGAAGGCATCCCCGAGCACGATCCCCACGTCCTCTACCGTGTGGTGGGCGTCCACCGCGAGATCGCCCCTCGCCTCCACCTCCAGGTCGAACCCGCCGTGGTAGGCCCACTGGGCCAACATGTGGTCCA
>JBEQAH010000049.1:0-9975 GCA_041640435.1 bacterium
AGCACGTCCGCGTCGCTGTGGCCCACAAGCCCTCGCGGGTGCGGGATCTCCACCCCGCCCAGCACGAGCCGCCGGCCTGGGGCCAGGGCGTGCACGTCGTAGCCGATCCCCACCCTCACCCTTCCCGCCACTGCAAGAGCGCCTCCGCGATCGCCAGGTCCTCGGGGGTGGTGATCTTCAGGTTCTCAGGGCTGCCGGGCACCACCACCACCGGGTGGCCCAGCCGCTCCACCAGCGTCGCGTCGTCGGTGCCGTAGAACCCGTCCGCCCGGGCCCGCTCGTGGGCCTCCACCAGCAGCGCGTACCGGAAGGCCTGGGGGGTCTGCACCGCCCGCAGCTCGTCGCGGTTGAGCGTCTCCACTACCCGCTCCCCGTCCACACGCTTGATGGTGTCCCGCACCGGGATGGCGGGGACCGCGGCGCCGTGCTCCCGCGCCGCCTCCAGCACCCGCTCGACGATGTCCAGGGTCACCAGGGCCCGGGCGCCGTCGTGCACCAGCACCAGGTCGCAGCGGCTCACCGCCTGCAGCCCCAGGGCCACGGACTGCTGCCGCTTCAACCCCCCGGCCACCACCGCGGACACCTTGCCCAGCCCGTACCGGCCCACGAGCTCCCGCACCCTCTCGATGGACGCCTCGGTGGCCACGACCACGATCTCGTCCACCCGCGGGCTGTGGTGAAAAGGGAGGATGGATCGCACGATGACCGGGACCTGGTGCAAGGACAGCAACACCTTTGGTGTGCCCTGGCCCATGCGGGCGCTGCGGCCTGCCGCGGCGATGATGGCCGCCACCCGGGGACGCTGCGCCTTCCCCTTCACCCCGAGGACACCGGCCCACCGCGCCGGGTCGCCGCCTCCTTGGGTCTGGCGAACACCATCCGGCCCGCGGAGGTCTGCAGTACGCTCGTGACCACGGCGTCTACCACGGATCCCACCAGCGGCTTGCCACCCTCCACCACGACCATGGTGCCGTCCTCGAGGTAGCCCACACCCTGGCCCGGTTCCTTCCCTTCCCGCAGCAGCTGAACCGTCACCTCCTCGCCCGGCAGCACCACCGGCCGCAGAGCGGTGGCCAGGTCGTTCAGGTTGAGCACGCGCACCCCTTGCAGCTGCGCCACGCGGTTGAGGTTGAAGTCCGTGGTGACCACGGAGGCCCTGGCGGACCGCGCCAGCCGCACCACCCGCTCGTCCACCTCTCCGTCCCCGTCGTCCTCCACCACCTGCACCCCGTGGCCTTCGGCCTGCAGGCGCTGCAGAACGTCCAGGCCGCGCCGACCCCGCGCCCTGCGCACCGGGTCTGTGGAGTCCGCGATGTCCTGCAGCTCCCGCAGCACAGACCGCGGGACCACGAACGGCCCCTCCAGGAAGCCCGCCCTGGCCACGTCTGCGATCCGGCCGTCGATGATGGCGCTCGTGTCCAGCACCTTCGCCGGGCCGCGCGAGCGCCGCCCGCGCTCCAGGAGGGCTGCCACCTCCTCCTTGCGTTGCAGCGCGAACTGCAGCCCCAGGTAGCCGAACACCACCAGCGCTGCGGCCCGCAGGTACCCTCCGATCAGTGGGATGCCGGACAGAAGGTAGCCCACCGCGGTGGCCACCAGCAGCCCTACCAGGGAGCCCGCGAGCCCGATCTCCACGTCACGCCACGGGATCCGGCCGAGCCAGGCCAGCACCCGGGCCATGACCCGCACGAAGACCGTCCACAGCGGCAAGGCCAGCAGGCTGCCCGCTGCGGCGCCCACCAGTGCTGCCGCCACCTCCGCGCCCACCTGCGGCCACCCGCGCAGGGGCGAGAAGGGCACGAGCGCCACCGCCACCTGAACCCCCAGCGCGGCGCCCACCAACGCTCCGGCCCACGCGACCAGCCGGCGGGTGGTCCTGCCCTCGGAAGCCATTTCGAGCCCAGTATACGGCGGCGCCTCGCACAGCTAGCACCACGGCGCGCGGTCCAGGGCCTCCGCCACGGTGCCCACAGGGACCACTTCCAGGCCGGTGGCCTCCACGCCAATGTCTTGACCGGGCACCAGAGCTCGGTTGAACCCGAGCTTGCGGGCCTCGGCCAGCCGCCGGCCCAGCTGCGGCACCGCCCGCACCTCCCCACCGAGTCCGAGCTCGCCGCAGAACACCGTGCGGCTCTCCAGGGCGAGCGTCCGGTACGAGGACACCACCGCCAGCGCGACCCCCAGATCCGCCGCGGGTTCATCCACCCGAACCCCGCCTGCGGCGTTCGCGTACACATCCGCCTGCGAGAACGCAAGCCCCACGTGCTTCTCCAGCACCGCGAGCAGCAAGAGGAGCCGGTTGTAATCCACTCCGGAAGTGGCCCTCCTGGGCGTGCCGAAGGCCGCGGGGCTCACCAGCGCCTGGACTTCCACCAGCAGGGGCCGGCTGCCCTCCACGGTGCACACCACCGCAGCCCCCGGCGTTCGCTCCGGGCGCTGGCTCAGAAAGGCAGCGGAGGGGTCAGGCACCTCTGCAAGCCCACTCCCGCGCATCTCGAACACTCCGATCTCGTTGGTGGACCCGAACCGGTTCTTGGTGGCCCGCAGGACCCGGTACGCCTGATGTCGCTCACCCTCGAAGTACAGCACGGTGTCCACCAGGTGCTCCAGCACCTTGGGGCCCGCCAGCGCGCCCTCTTTGGTGACGTGCCCCACGAGGAGCACCGCGACACCCTGAGACTTCGCCAGTTGCAGAAGCGCCGAAGCGCACTCCCGCACCTGCCCCACGCTCCCCGGAGAGCTTGGGACGTCGGGCCGGTAAACGGTCTGGATGCTGTCTACCACCACCAGGGCCGGACGGAGCTTCCGCGCCGCGTCCAGCACCGCCTCCAGGTCGGTCTCCGCCACCACCCACACCTCGCGAGACAACGCACCGAGCCGCTCGGCCCGCATCCGGGTCTGCTGCGCGGACTCCTCCCCCGCGACGTACAGCACCCGGCGGCCGGACTGCGCGAGGCGAAAGGCGGCCTGCAGCGCCAGGGTGCTTTTGCCGATGCCCGGGTCTCCGCCCACCAGGACCAGGGAGCCCGGGACGAACCCGCCGCCCAGCACCCGGTCGAGCTCGCCGATCCCAGTGGGCCAGCGCTCCTCCGGCAACGGCAGGACTTCCGGCAGTGGGGTCGGTTTCGCTGTGCTCCCAGTGCGCGGACGGCGGGGGAGCTCCACCTCCTCCACGAGGGTGTTCCACTCCTCGCAGTTCGGGCACCGCCCGAGCCAGCGGGGCGAGCGGTAGCCGCACGACTGGCAGGTGTACCACGTCCTCACGGCGAGGCCCTCATCCGCGCCTGCCGCAGCTCACCCAGCTCCGCGGCCAGGGCCGTGGCGATTCCCGGCAACAGGCATACGGCGACCTGCTCCGGGGTGAGCGGGCGCGTGTAGAAGTACGGCTGCAGGAAGGGGACGTACACGGCCAGGGCTAGCAGGCCGACGCCTAGGGCCACCGAGGCAGAGAGGGCAGGGTTGCGCGGTCCCGGCCGCCAAAGGGGGGTGGAGGTCCGCACCGCGTACACGTTGAAGAACTGCGCCAGCGTCAGAGCCGCAAACACCACCGTTTGCCACGCCGGCTCTCGGCGGGCGAGGTAGTAGGCTCCCACCCCCAGGGCCAGCGTCCCCATGAGAACCCCGCCCCACACCACCTGCCGCATCTGCCGCGGGGTGAGGAAGGGTTCGTCCGGGCGGCGCGGAGCTCGCCGCATTACATCTTCCTCCGCGGGCTCCACGCCCAGGGCGAGAGCCGGGGGACCGTCGGTGACCAGGTTAATCCACAAGATCTGCAGGGGGGAAAGGGGAAAGGGAAGCCCCAGCACCACCGCGGTGAGCACTGTCTGGAGCTCCGCCACGTTGGTGGTGAACAGGTAGCGCACGAACTTCCGGACGTTCTCGAAGGCCACGCGACCCTCCTCCACCGCCGCCACCACCGTGGCGAAGTTGTCGTCCAGGAGAACCACTCCTGCCGCTTCCTTCGCCAGGTCGGTACCGCTGCCCATGGCCACCCCCACCGCCGCCCGTCGCAGCGCGGGGCCGTCGTTCACCCCGTCCCCCGTCACCGCCACGACCTCTCCCAGGGCCTGCAGGGACTCCACCAGGAGCAGCTTGTGCTCCGGGGTGGTTCGGGCGAAGACCGAAACCGTCCGCGCCGCCCGCGCGAGGTCATCCCGGTTCATAGCGTCCAGCTCCGGGCCTGTGAGCACCTGCTCGCAGCCGGGCTCCACGATGCCCGCCTCCCGCGCTGTGGCCAGTGCGGTGGCGGGGTGGTCGCCGGTGACCAGAACCACCCGGATTCCGGCCTGCTTGCACCTCGCAACGGCCTGGGAAACCTCGGGCCGGAGCGGGTCTACAAGCCCCACCAAACCCAGAAATGTGAGGTCCTCCTCCTCCTCGGCGGGCGGGGTGTGGTGCGACCCGAAGGCGAGTGCCAGAACCCGGACTCCTCTACGCGCCAGCTCCTCCACCCGGCTTTCCACCTGCCCGCGGGATGATCCTCCCAGCATCTCCTCACCCTCCCCCTTCCAGATCCGCCGGCACCGGGGGAGCACCGCCTCGGGGGCTCCCTTGACCAGGGTGAGGAAGCGACCTGATAGCCCGGGAGGGAGGACGTCGGGCTGGCTCACCTCGTGAAGGGTGACCATCCGCCTGCGCCGCGCGTCAAAGGGCCACTCCCCATGCCGCGGCAGCGCCTGCTGCCACCGGCGGCGCGGAGCTCCCCACTGGGCCGCTGCGCGGGCCAGGGCGACGTCCACGGGGTCCCCCACCAGCCTTCCCTCCGGATCGAGTTCCGCGTCGTTGCACAGGCAGGCGACCAGAAGCGGCAGGACGGCTTCCTGCGGATCGCGCTCCGCTCCCACCGAGCCATCCGGGGTCCACAGCTCCGCCACGGTCAGGCGGTTCTCGGTGAGGGTGCCCGTCTTGTCGGTGCAGATCACGGTGACGCTGCCCAGCGTCTCCACGCTGGACAGCTGTCGGATGAGGGCGTTCCGCCGCAGCATACGCTGCGCTCCCAGGCTCAGAGCCAGGGTGAGGACCACAGGCAAACCCTCCGGCACCGCCGCCACCGCCAGACTCACCGCCATCAACCAGATCCGCCCCGGCTCCTCCCCTCGAATTGCACCGAGGATCGCCACCGCCAGCACGATCGCCGCCGCGAAAACGCCCAGCGTCCTGGCCAAACCCTCCAGCCGCCGTTGCAAGGGGCTTTGGTGCGGGCGGGTCACGGTCACGAGACCGGCGATGCGACCCAACTCCGTCCGGGCTCCGGTGGCGGTCACCACCACCACTGCGCGTCCTGCGGTCACGCCGGTGCCCAGGTAAACCATGTTCCGCCGGTCGGCGAGGGGCGTGGGGAGGTTGAGGCGCGCCGTCGCGTCCTTCTCCACGGGCAAGGATTCGCCTGTCAGGCTAGATTCGTCGATCCGAAGTCCGAAGGCCTCCACCAGCCGGCCGTCTGCGGGCACCCGGTCCCCAGCCTGCAACAGGATCAGGTCGCCGGGCACGAGCTCACGGCTGGGGATCTCCGCCACCCGATCCGCCCGGCGTACCCGGGCCCTGGGGACGGCCAACCCGCGCAGCGCGGCCATAGCCCGTTCCGCCTGATACTCTTGAAAGAACCCCAAGGCTGCGTTGAGCAGCACCACCGCGGCCACGGCCACGGCCTCCTTCGTGTTCCCCAGCAGGAGGGAAATCACCACCGCGGCGAGAAGCACCGCCATCAGGGCGTTGGTGAACTGCCCGAAGAAGAGCCTCAGGAGGCGGGGCCGGCCGGTTTCGGGAAGGACGTTGAGGCCCACCGCGCGAGCCCGGCGGGTTGCTTCCTCGGGTGAGAGTCCCTGGCGGAGGTCAGTCCCCAGAAGTGCCGCCACCTCGTCGGGGGACAGGGTGTGCCAGGAAACTTCCCCTCGGTCAGGGAGGGCGTGCTGCGCCGGGTGATCCCGCACACCCCTCATGATACGGACGACGGAACGGCGTGAGATCCAATGTACTAAAACAGGAGGAACGCGTGCAGCGCAAGGTGGATCACATCCTCGTCCCCACGGACCTCTCAGAGGCCTCCGAGGGCTCCGCGCAGTGGGCAAGCTGGTTGGCGCAGCGGTTCGGGGCTCGGGTGACCTTCCTGCACGCCTTGGAGCCGGAGCGGTGGTCGTTGCCGGACGAGCTGCAGGAGTACGCCCACAGCGTGCGCCAGTTGAGGGAAGCGGTGCGGCGGTGGGCCCGCGGGGAACTGGTCCGCTGGTCCCGCCGGTTTGGGGAAGGCGAGGTGGCGGTCCGGGAGGGATCTCCCCGCGAGATCATCCCCCAGGCCTGTGTGGAGCTACAGGCCGACCTGGTCTGCATGGGCACCCACGGCCGCAGCGGCCTGGCCCGGGCCGTCTTCGGCAGCGTGGCGGAGCACGTGGTGCGGACCAGCTCCGTGCCCGTTCTCACCGTGCGCCCCGAGCACCCTCCCCGGGTGCAGCGAGTTCTGGTGGCTACCGATTTTTCCCCTCCGGCCCAAGAGGCCCTGGCGTGGGCCAGGACCGTCGCGGCGGTCTGCGCTGCGGAGGTCACGCTGCTGCACGTGGTGGAGCTGGACTGGGAAACCTTCGCCACCGTACCCCGTGAGATCATGGCGCCTGCGGTGGGGGAGCAGATCCGCACGTACCTGGTGGACCGGGCCGTCCAGCGGATGCGGGCCGTCGCCCGAGAGGGGGAGCGCCTCGAGGTGCGCCTGGGCGCTGCGGGAAGCGCGGTGGTGCGCGGCGCGGAGGAGCTCGAAGCGGATCTGGTGTGCATGGGAACGCGGGGTCAAGGGGGGCTGTCAGGCCTCCTGTTGGGGAGTGTGGCGGAGTACGTCCTCCGCCGGAGCCCCATCCCCGTCTTGACCTGCAAGTTCCCAGGGTAGCCAGCCGGGGCGGCCACGCCCCCAGCCCCTGGAGGTGAAGTTGCGGGAACTGGTGCCGCTGGGAGAAAACTGCGCGTACCTCCCCGGTGGGGTCAACGTGGGGGTTGTGTGGGCTCCGGACGGCCGGGCGGTGGCCGTGGACACCGGTGGGGACCGGGACGCCGGGCGCGACTTGTTGCGGGCCGTGGAGGGCCGATCCCTGCGCCTGGTGGCGGTGGTCAACACCCACTCCCACGCCGATCACTACGGCGGGAACGACTACCTGCTCCGCCAGTGCCCGCAGCTCGAGATCTGGGCACCGGTCCTGGAAGAAGCGGTGCTGCGCTACCCGTACCTGGAGCCCTTCTCCCTGTACGGTGCCCGCCCACCACAGGCTCTGCAGAACAAGTGGCTCATGGCCAGGCCCTCTAGCGTGCACCACACGTACGACACCCTGGATGGGGAGTTGGAAGTCGCCGGCCTGCGCGTGCGGGTGCACCGTGCGGACGGCCACGCGGTGCGGCAGGCGGCGGTCGGGTGGGGGTCGGTGTGCTACGCGGCGGACGCCTTCTTCGGACCCGAGGTCCTGGCCAAGTACGAGGTCCCCTTCACCCACGACGTGGCGGGCCAGCTCGAGACCCTCAAGAGGGCGGAGAGCTGGCCGTACGAGGTGTTCGTGCCCGGCCACGGGCCACCGGTCCCGCGGGAGCAGCTCCCTGCGGTGCTGGAGGCCAACGCGCAGGCGGTCCGGCGGGCCACAGAGCGGGTGCGGGCCGCCGTGGGAGGTGGAGCCACGTCGGACGAGGTGGTCCACCGGGTAGCGCGTGCGCTCCGGTCACCCCCTGCGACCCCCTCCACGTACTTCCTCCTGCGGTCCACGATCATGGCGCACCTGGCCTACCTGCTGGACGCGGGGGAAGTCCAGTGTGTCGTTGAAGCTGGCGTGCTCCGTTGGTTAGCGGGTTAGCGGGCGCGTTTGACAGCGATCCCAGGCCGTGCTACGCTCGGCCGGGCTTCTTGGGAGCCCAAATCCAAGGCAAGGCCGAAAGGAGCAAGGGAATGGCACAAGGCACGGTCAAGTGGTTCAACGCGGAGAAGGGCTACGGCTTCATCTCCGTGGAAGGCGGCAAGGACGTGTTCGTCCACTACACCGCGATCAACATGAACGGCTACCGCACCCTTCAGGAAGGCCAGCGGGTGCAGTTCGACATCGTGGACGGGCGCAAGGGGCCGCAGGCGGCCAACGTGACGCCCCTCTGAGCTCGGGACGCAGCCGCAACTCCGGAGGGCCCCGGCGGGGCCCTCCGGCTTTTCCGGGAGGGAGGAGGCACCCCGCCGCAGAAGGCAAGAATATGGCGCCTCTGGCCCAGCTGGTGAACGACGTTTTCTTCCTGTACAGCCTCGTGCTCTTCGCTCGCGTCCTGTCCAGTTGGATTCCCGGGCTCAACCCCCGTCAGCCGGTGGTGCAGCTGCTCTGGACCCTCACGGAACCGGTTCTGGCACCCCTGCGGCGGCTGCTGCCGCCCTTGGGCGGGCTGGACGTCTCTCCCCTCGTGGCCTTCCTGCTTTTGGAACTGGTCCGGCGTGTCGTGGTCCAGGCCCTGTTGACCGTGTAGGGTGTTGCGGGTGCGCCGATCCGTCGGGGCGCCGATACCCGCTGGGGGTCCCCAAACCCAGCGACTCGTCAGCGCGGACGCCTTCCGCGGCTTCCTTATCCTGTGGATGCTCCTCGCCAACTACGTCGTGTGGAGCCCCCGCGTGCCCGGCGTCCTCCAACACGCAGCCTGGGGCGCGGGTGTGACCCTCACGGACGTGGTCTTCCCGTGGTTCCTGTTCACCATGGGGGTGGCCATCCCGCTCAGTTTCGAGGCCGCGCGGCGCCGGGGTACGAGCGCGTGGGCCCTGGCCACGCGCGTGGTTCGCCGTAGCGCTCTGCTCTTTCTCCTGGGGCTCTTGGTGTACACGGCCGTGCACTGGCGCCCGTACTGGGGTCTAGGCATTCTGCAGATGCTCGGCCTCACGTACCTGGTGGGTGCCGCGGGGATGGCTGCGCCGCCCGCCTCGCGCGCGGCAGTGGCCTTGACGCTCGCCGCGGGTCACTGGGCGCTGCTGACCTTGGCTCCGGTCCCGGGAGTGGGGGCAGGCGTGCTGGAGGAGGACCGCAACGTGCTACGCTACCTCAACCTCGCGTACTTCCAGCGGTACGGGCTCGCGGGCTTACCCTCCCTCGTGCCGCAGAGCGCGGTGGTGCTCGCAGGCACCGTGGTCGGACACGTCCTCACCCAAGCTGCGGGCAGCGCGCGCGCGCGGGTGGCCTGGTTGGTGGGAGGGGGCATCGCCCTGTCGTTGGTCGGCTGGGCCGTGCGCACGGACGTAACACCCAACCGCGTCCTGTGGGACCCCTCGCTGGTGCTGCTGACCGTGGGCACGGGGGCGGCCCTCCTGGGACTCCTCTACGGCGTCCTGGACGCGCGGCCCTCGCCCGTAGCTCGCTGGCTGGCCTTCCCTTTGGTCGTGTTCGGGTCCAACGCCATTCTCCTGTACCTGGGGTCCATCCTGTTCCGAGAGCTGATCCTGCGGCGATGGCCGCTGCCGTGGCGTGCGGACGGCGCGACCCTGCAGACGCTGCTGCTCCGGGAGCTAGCGGGGCATCTGGGGCCTGTGTACGCCGCCTGGGCGTACACGGGCCTCGTGGTCTTGTTCTGGTGGTGCGTGCTGTACGTGCTGTATCGCCGGCGCGTCTTCCTGCGGGTCTGAGGCTCGCAACCTTAGGAGGGCTCCTCCTCACCCAGTACCTCCCCCACGGGCGCGGGCTCTAGGCCTCGTGCGCGCCACGCCAACACCACCTGCGGCAGGACCCGCAGGGTGTCCTGGATACCCTGATGCAGGAGGACCACGTCCCCCGCGCGCACCGCCCGCAGGCGGCCCGCCACCACCTGCGGTCCGGGTGAGGCGTGGTCGCCCGGCGCGATACTCCACAGCACGGTCACCAAACCCGCCCGTGCCGCCTCCCGGATCACCGTGCTGTTCACCCTCCCGCCCGGCGGGCGGAAGTAGCGGGGCGGCGAGCCCGCAGTCCGGTGTAGGGCTCGGTTCGTGCGCACAAGCTCCTGTCGCACCGT
>JBEQAH010000050.1:0-9852 GCA_041640435.1 bacterium
GCGATGCAGGCGGGCGTGTTCTACGGCTTCGTGGGGCAGGTGGAGGAGATCGTCCGCCGCATCCAGCGGGAGCTGGGCGAGCCGGCCACGGTGATCGCCACGGGCGGGTGGGCGCGGCTCCTGGCCCAGGAGCTCTCCTGCATCCACCACCACGACCCTCTGCTCACCCTGGAGGGGCTACGGATCCTGTTCCTCCGAAACCGGCGCGCAGAGGCGCGATAGCGGGGCCGGATGGGGCCCTCCCTGCGTGGTACATTGGATCCGTCGTGAAGCGCGTGGTCAGCGTGAGCTTGGGCTCTTCCCGCAGGGACTTCCGGGTGGAACTGGAGCTGCTGGGAGAACTCGTGCGGCTGGAGCGCGTGGGGGCCGACGGAGACCTCCAGCGGTACGCTCAGCTGCTGGAGTCGCTGGACGGCCAGGTGGACGCCATCGGCCTGGGAGGGCTGGACCTGGTCCTCCGCGCCGGACGCCGGCGCTACTGGGTCCGGGACGCGGTGCGGGCAGCGGCCCGCGTCCGGCGCACACCCGTGGTGGACGGCAGCGCGTTCAAGGACGCGTGGGAGCCGTACGTGGTGGATCGATTCCTGCCCGAGCGCGCGGGCTTCTCCCTGCGGGGCCGCCGCGTGCTCCAGGTGAGCTCCGTGGACCGGTTCGGCATGGCAGAGGCCCTGGCCCGTGCAGGGGCGAACGTGGTGTACGGGGACTTCCTGTTCGCCCTGGGCCTGCCCATCCCCCTGCGGTCCCTGCGCAGCGTGGAGATTCTGGCCGCGCTGCTCCTCCCGGGACTCACGCGGCTCCCCATCCGCTGGCTGTACCCCACGGGCCGGCGGCAGGAAGAGATCAGGCCCCGGTACACCGGGTACTTCCGCTGGGCGCAGGTGGTGTGCGGCGACTTCCACTTCATCCGTCGGTACATGCCCCACGAGCTCCGCGACAAGGTGATCCTGAGCCAGACCCTCACTCGATCCGACGTGGAGGAACTCCGGCGCCGCGGGGTTGCACTCCTCGTCACGGTGACCCCGGAGATCGCCGGGCGTTCACTGGGCACGAACGCATTCCAGGCCCTCGTGGTGGCGTTCGCCCGCGAATCTCCCGAGCGCATCGCCCCGGAGGCGTACGTGGACTGGATGCACCGGCTGGGCTTCGAGCCGCGGGTGGAGTGGCTGAACGCGCCCCGCGACCCGGAGCTGCGGAGCCTGTACGAAGCCCACCAGGCGCGGCGGGAGCCGTGGAGCGCTTCGCGTTCGTGATCCACCCCCTCCAGGTGGAGGACTTCGCCCGCAAGTTCGGGTTCGTGCGTCGCCTGCCGGCCCGGTGGGTGGAGGCCGCCTTTCGCTGGGTGCCGCCGCTCGTGGTGTCCCACATCACCGGAGTGCGCTCCCTCACGGGCGCCCGGGCGGAGGGGTGGTTCCTCGGGCTGCCCCTCACACCCCGCGCGCTGTTCGCTTCGGATCCCGAGTTCGTGTACCGGCGCCTTGTGCGCTGCGCGGAGATGGCCCACCGGCTGGGCGCTGGGATCCTCGGGCTGGGGGCTTTCACCAAGATCGTCGGCGACCGCGGGATCACCGTGGCCCGTCGGTCGCCCATCCCCGTGACCACGGGGAACTCCTACACCGCGGCCACGGCGGTCGAGGGCACGCTCCTCGCGGCGCGTCGGTTGGGGGTGGCGCCGGAAGCCGCCCGGGCCGCAGTGGTGGGCGCCACAGGCGCCATCGGCGCCGCGTGCTCCCGCCTGCTAGCCCGCTCGGTGGGGGAACTGGTCCTCGTGGCCCGGGGCCGGGAGCGGCTGGAGCGGCTCCGGGAGCAGGTGGAGGGCGAAGCGCCGTGCGCGGTGCGGGTGACGGACGACGTGCGGTCTGCGGTCCGGGACGCAGACCTGGTCCTGACGGTGAGCAGCGCCACCACGGTGCTGGTGGAGCCCGAGGACCTGAAGTCCGGTGCGGTGGTGTGCGACGTGGCCCGTCCGCGCAACGTGTCCCGGGAGGTGTACGCGCGGCGGGACGACGTGCTGGTCATCGACGGAGGGGTCATCGAGGTACCCGGGGAGGTGGACTTCGGGTTTGACTTCGGCTTCCCGCCGCGGACGTGCGAAGCGTGCATGGCGGAGACCATCCTACTGGCGCTGGAGGGCCGCTACGAGTCGTACACCCTCGGTGCGGAGGTGAGCTTAGACCGGGTCGAGGAGATCGCGCGCCTCGCCCGCAAACACGGGTTCCGCCTGGCGGGGTTCCGAAGATTCGAGCGGGCCATCGACGACGCGGAGGTGGAGCGGATCCGGGCGCGGGCCCGAGCTCGAGCGGTTTGAACCACTCCCGGTCCGCCCGTATAATAGGGCTCGACGGGAGGGGCGCGGACGCTGTGGGCAAGCGGCCCACGGTGTTTTGTTTTCGGCGGCACGGTTCTTGCCCACACGTCCTCGCGAGTCCGGCGTCGGTTGAGGGGAGGCGCCATGGCGGAGAAGGAGACGTTCCTCACGCCCGACGGGCTCAGGCGGCTGGAGGAGGAGCTGGAGTACCTCAAGACCACCAAGCGAAAGGAAGTGGCCGAGCGGATCAAGCAGGCCAAGGCCTTCGGCGACCTCAGCGAGAACTCAGAGTACGAGGACGCGAAGAACGAACAGGCCTTCGTGGAGGGGCGGATCCTGGTCCTGGAGCAGATGCTGCGCAACGCCAGGGTGATCCAGGGCGACGGCGCGAAGGGCCAGGTGGAGGTCGGGTCCCGGGTAAGGGTACGGGACCTGGGGACGGGTGAGGAGTGCGAGTACTGGATCGTCGGATCGGCGGAAGCGGACCCCGCGCAGGCCCGCATCTCCAACGAGTCGCCGGTGGGGCGGGCCCTTTTGGGCCGGCGGCCCGGCGACGTGGTGGAGGTGCAGGTGCCCGCGGGCTCCTTGCGGCTTGAGGTGCTCAGCTTCGGCGCTTAGCGGCGGCCGGGTGTGCGGACCGCGGGAGGAGCCGCCGGAGCGCCGGCGGTTCTTGCTTTCGGGACGGCCCTCAATGGGAAATCGAGGGCGAGGGGACACGGACTCTATGGACGGAATGACGGCGAGACGGAGGACGTTGGACCGGAAGCCGGCTCCTGAACACATCCGCGTTGCGGGACGGTGGGAGGCTGGAGGAGTGGGGCGCCGCGAGTGCGAAAGGGTTCAGGGGAGGCGTCAGGGAAGGCGACCCCGGCAGGAGGGTGTGAGGTAGGGGGCCACGGATGCCGATGTTCGAACGCTTCACAGAGCGCGCGCGGCGCGTGATCATCCTGGCGCAGGATGAGGCGAAGCGCCTGAACCACAGCGCGGTGGGCACCGAGCACATCCTCCTCGGGATCGTCCGCGAGGGCGAGGGGGTGGCCAGCAAGGTTCTGGAGAGCCTGAACATCTCGCCGGAGCGGATCCGGGCGGAGATCGAGAGCGCCATCGGCCGCGGGGACCGCACCCCGTACGAGGAGGTGACCTTCACCCCGCGGGCCAAGAAGGTGCTGGAACTCGCCCTGGACGAGGCGAAGCGGCTCGGCCACAACTACATCGGCACCGAGCACCTGCTGCTGGGCCTGATCCGGGAAGGGGAGGGTGTAGCGGCGCGTGTGCTCGAAGCCATGGGGGCAGACCTGGAGCGCGTGCGCACTCAGGTGGTGTACCTGCTCGGGGAGGAGGGGACGTCCACGTACACTCGGCCTTCCAGCAAGACCCCAACCCTGGACGAGTTCGGCCGGGACCTGACCAAGATGGCCCGGGAGGGCAAGTTGGACCCGGTCATCGGCCGCGAGCGGGAGATCGAGCGGGTCATCCAGATCCTCAGCCGCCGGACCAAGAACAACCCCGCCCTCATCGGCGAGCCCGGGGTGGGGAAGACCGCCATCGTGGAAGGTCTGGCCCAACGCATCGTCCGGGGAGACGTGCCGGAGAGCCTCCGGGGCAAGCGGGTGGTCCAGCTGGACCTGGCCGCCCTCGTGGCCGGGACCAAGTATCGGGGCGAGTTCGAAGAGCGGATGAAGAAGGTGATGGACGAGATCCGCAAGGCGCACGGGGAGGTCATCCTGTTCGTGGATGAGCTCCACACCCTGGTGGGGGCCGGAGCTGCCGAGGGGGCCATCGACGCGAGCAACATCTTGAAGCCTGCCCTGGCCCGCGGGGAGCTGCAGTGCATCGGGGCCACCACCCTGGACGAGTTCCGCAAGTACATCGAGCGCGACGCGGCCCTGGAGAGGCGGTTTGCGCCCATCCTGGTCTCCGAGCCCACGGTGGAGCAAACCGTGGAGATCCTCCGCGGGCTGCGGGAGCGCTACGAGGCCCACCACGGGGTCCGGATCAGCGACGGCGCCCTGGTGGCCGCGGCCACGCTGGCGGAGAAGTACATCACGGACCGATTCCTCCCCGACAAGGCGATCGACCTCATGGACGAGGCCGCCAGCCGAATCCGGTTGCAGGCCTCCTTCCTGCCCAGCGAGGTCCGACAGGCCATGGAGCGGGTGGAGAAGACGCGGCGCGAGAAGGAGGAGGCGATCAAGAACCAGGACTTTGAGCGCGCCGCGCAGCTGCGGGACCGCGAGAAAGCGCTGCGGCAGAAGCTGGAGGAACTGGAGGCCAGCCGCCGAGGCTCGCGGGGCAAGGATCTCACGGTGGTCACGGAGGATGACATCGCGGAGATCGTGTCCAGCTGGACCGGGATCCCGGTGACCAAGCTCGTGCAGGAGGAAACGGAGAAGCTCCTAAAGATGGAGGAGAAACTCCACGAGCGGATCGTGGGCCAGGAGGAAGCCGTGGCAGCTGTCTCCCGGGCGGTGCGCCGGGCCCGGGCGGGCCTGAAGGACCCCAAACGGCCCGTGGGGTCCTTCATCTTCCTCGGACCCACGGGCGTCGGGAAGACGGAACTGGCCCGGGCCCTGGCGGAGTTCCTGTTCGGGGACGAGAACGCCCTCATCCGCATCGACATGTCGGAGTACAGCGAGCGGCACACCGTCTCCCGGCTGGTGGGTGCGCCGCCGGGCTACGTGGGCTACGAGGAGGGTGGGCAGCTGACCGAGCAGGTGCGGCGGCGGCCGTACTCCGTGGTACTCCTGGACGAGATCGAGAAGGCGCACCCGGAGATCTTCAACGTCCTGCTCCAGATCCTGGACGACGGACGCCTCACCGATGCGCAGGGTCGGACCGTGGACTTCAAGAACACCGTCCTCATCATGACCAGCAACGTGGGCGCTCCCCAGATCGAGCGGGACGCGCCCGTGCTGGGGTTCCGGGCCACCACGGACGAGCGCGCGGAGCAGCAGCGGGCGTACGAGCGCATGCGGGATCTGGTGATGGAGGAGCTCAAGCGCACCTTCCGGCCGGAGTTCCTGAACCGGATCGACGAGATCATCGTGTTCCGGCCCCTCACCCGGGAGCAGATGCACGCCATCGTGGGGATCCTGTTGGAGCGGGTGCGCCGGGAGCTCCGGGGCCAGGGCATGGAGATCGAGTTCACCGAGGCCTTGCGGGATCTGCTGGTCCAGGAAGGGTTCGACCCGCAGTACGGGGCGCGACCCCTGCGGCGGGCCATCCAGCGGCTGGTGGAAGACCCTCTGTCGGACGAGCTGCTACGGGGTCGCTTCCGCCAGGGTGACCACGTGGTGGCCGACGTCCGGGACGGCAAGGTGGTCTTCCAGGGCCGGCGGGAGCCCGTGGGCGCGCCCACGGAGTGATCGCCTCAGGGCGGCCCCTCGCGGAAGATCTCCTCCCGCAGGACCCCGATGTAGGGGAGGTGGCGGTAGCGCTGACGGTAGTCCAACCCGTAGCCCACCACGAACCGGTCGGGCGCTTCAAAGCCCACGTAGGCCAGAGGGAGGTTTGGGGCGATGCGGCGGGCCCGCTTGTCCAGCAGGGTGCAGATGGCTAGGCTCGCGGGTCGGCGGGCCCGCAGGAGCCGGACGAGGTAGGAGGCGGTGAGGCCTGTGTCCACCACGTCCTCCACCAGTACCACGTGGCGGTCGGTGACCTCCTCCTCCAGATCCTTCAGCAGCCGGACGGCGCCCGTGGCCGCGTGGCGGGTGCCGTAGGCGGCGATGGCCATGAAGTCCACCTGGTGCGGGATCTGGAGGGCGCGGCTCAGGTCCACCAGGAAGTACACCGAGCCGCGCAGCATGCCCACCAGGACGGGCTCCCGGCCCGCGTAGTCGCGGTCCAGCTCCGCCGCCAGCTGGCGAACCCGCTCCCGGATGGTGGCTTCATCGAACAGGACCTCTGCGATGTCCTGGTGGAGCCCCATGGCTAGCCGCCGGGCGCGCGGAGGCCGTACTTGCTCAAAAGCCGGCGCACGTCCCGGCCGTAGAACACCTGGATCTGCACGTCCGGGTACAGCTCCCGGAGCCGCCGGACCTTGCGGTTCTTTCGGGTGACCAGGGCCTGCTTCAGGGTGGTGAGTTCGATGTACAGGTCGAAGTCCGGCAGGTAGAAGTCTGGAGTGAAGCGCTCCCGGGGGCGGCCGTCCCGGTCCCAGCGCAGAACGAAGGAGCGGGGCTCATACTCCCAGCGGATCCCGTAGAAGTCCAGGATGCGGGCGAATTCCGCCTCCGCGGAGTTTGCGAACCGCGGCGGGTGCTTTCGTTCGGAGGCACGGGACGTGGCCATCATTTCGCGATCGTTCGTTCGGAAGCCAGTATACGCCCCCGGCCAGAGGCCGACAACGGCCCGTTTGCCAGCTGACCGCGCGGCGTGGGACAATAGCGGGGGTTCGTCCCCCCACGCATCCGCGTTCAATTTTGAAGCGAGTGGAACACACCCGGCCGACTGGACGGGTACCTGGAGGAGTCGCGGGATGGCGAAGGACAACTGGGAGCAGGTCCTACAGCAGGCGAAGCAGCGCCTGCGAAGCCCGGACGCCACGGTGCGCAGCGACGCAGCCCTGGCGCTGGGCAAGCTGGAGGCGCCGGACGTGCCTGGACCGGTGGTGGCGGAGGCCATCGACGCGTTGAGCCGGATCCTGGACGACCCGGACGAGTACGTGCGCAAGAGCGCGGTCCACGCCCTGGGGCGCCTGCGGACGCGAGATGCGCGGGCGCTGGAGGGGATTCGGTTCGCCCTGGGGGATCGGTCGGAGCAGGTGGTCCAGGAAGCGGTGGCGCAGGTGCAACAGGCCGGGGACGCCGGAGCCGTGGACGGGTTGATCCGCGTGCTGGGGCGGCGAGAGCGCAGCCTGCAGGCCGCGGCCACCCAGGCGTTGGTGCGGATCGGCGCACCCGCGGTGCGCCCGTTGCTGGAGACGTTCAAGGACCGTACCCAGCGGCGGCGGGTTCACAACCAGGTGCTGCGCATCATCATGGACATCAAGGGCCGTGCGGTGGAGCCCTTGTTGGAGGCCCTGGAGGACGAGAACTTCCACGTGCGTGGCTACGCGCTGGCGTTGCTGGGCAAGCTGGGGGACGAGCGGGTGGTGGAACCCCTGGTCCGACTGTTCCTCACGGACCCGCGGCTCCAGGAGACGGTCGTCAACGCCCTGCCGCCTCTCGAGGAGCGGGGGGTGCTGGAAGCGCCCTCGGGCGACCGGGACGTGCAGCTGCCGAAGGAGCTCAGCGCCGCGTTCCGGAAGCTGGCGGCGGCCCCGCAAACCCTGGAAGCTCTGCGGGCCGCGGTGGAGAGCGGGAGCGGCAAGGTTCGCAAGTTCGCCCTCCGGGCCCTGTTCGAGGTGGAAGGAGCCCGGGCCAAGGACGCGCTCCTCAAGCTTCTGGAGGACGAGGACGTGGAGGTGCAGCGGCTGGCCATCCGGTTGCTGGGGAAGCTGCACGACAAGAGCGTGATCGAGCCGCTGCTCCAGCTCGTGAAGACGGGCCGCCCTCAGGTGGAAGAAGCGGTGTGGAACACCATCAAGGTGCTCACGGACCTGCGGGAGTACGAGCAGCTGCGGAGTCGGGTGGCCCGGGAGAAAGCCGGGGGGCCTGCCCGACCCACGGTGCGCGTATTCAAGAGCCCGCGGGATGTCTCCCCGGACTGGTGGAGAGACCAGGACTAGCCGGTCCCGGGCCGATGCTGGTGTGCCTGGTCACCGCTTCGAGCCTGGAGGAAGCCCATCGCATCGCGCGGGCGCTGGTGGAAGAGCGCCTCGCGGCCTGTGTGAACATCCTTCCGGCGGTGCGGTCCGTGTACCGGTGGGAGGGTGCCGTGGAGCAGGCCGAGGAGTTCCTCCTGGTGGTGAAGACGGTCCCGGAGCGGTTTGAGGCCGTGCGGGACCGGGTGTTGAGCCTTCACAGCTACCAGGTCCCCGAGGTGGTCGCCTTGCCGGTGCAGGCTGCGGCTCCCGCGTACGATCGGTGGGTGCGGGAATCCGTCGCCGGCGACTAGACCCCGGTGCGTATCCTGGTCACGAACGACGACGGGATCGAGGCAGAGGGGCTGCGCGCCCTCGTGCGGGCATGCGAGCGTGTGGCGGACGTGGTCGTGGTGGCGCCACACCACGATCGCTCCGCCAGCGGCCACGCCATCACCCTCCACAAGCCCCTGCGGGTCTTCCCGGCGCACATCCCCGGCTGCACGGCTGCGGCCTGGGCCGCCACCGGAACCCCCGCCGACTGCGTGCTGCTGGCGGTGTACGAGCTCGTGGGGGCCAGGCCGGATGTGGTGCTGTCTGGCGTGAACTTGGGGCCGAACATCGGGCACGACCTGACGTACTCCGGTACCGTGTCCGGTGCCATGGAGGCCGCCATCCTGGGAATCCCGGCCATCGCGGTCTCCCTGGACGCCGAGGGGGAGGCCCGCTACGAGCTGGCGGCAGCCTTCGCGGCCAACCTGGCACAGGAGGTCTATCGCCGCGGCATCCCCGCGGACGCGCTGCTGAACGTGAACGTGCCCAACCTGGAGCCAGGCCGCATCCGTGGGGTTCGCGTCACCCGGCAGAGCGCCCGGCGCTACCGCAGCCGACTTGAACGGCGCACCGACCCCCGCGGCCGGCCGTACTACTGGTTGGTGGGTGAACGGGCTGCGGCCGAGGCGGAGGAGCCCGACACGGACAGCCACGCCCTGGTCTCGGGCTTCATCTCCGTGACCCCGCTTCAAATGGACCTGACGCACCAGGCGCTGCGATCGACCCTGGAGGGCTGGTCGCTGGAGGACCTCCTGCCGCGCTGACCCACCCGGCAGGATTCGCGGACCGCTCGGGGAACAGTAACAGCGAGCAGCGCTCGCAGCATTCCGTCGGAGCGGTGACGTGGCCCTAATCGAGCTGGAGGGCGTAAGCAAGGTTTACCCCAACGGCCGGGTAGCGCTCCAGGAGGTCTCCCTCTCCATCCAGGAGGGGGAATTCGTGTTCGTGGTGGGTCCCACCGGGACTGGGAAATCCACCCTCCTGCGGCTTCTGTACAGGGACGAGGTCCCCACCCGGGGCCGGGTCCGCGTGGCGGGGTTTGAGGTGCACCGCCTGCGGCCGGGCGCCGTCCCCTACCTGCGGCGGCAGCTGGGAGTCGTGTTCCAGGACTTCAAACTCCTCCCCAACCGCACGGTGTTCGAGAACGTGGCCTTCGCTCTGCGGGCGGTGGGGACGCCTCCCGAGTGGGTCACCGCACGGGTGCGGGCGAGCCTGGAGCAGGTGGGGCTGGTGGATCGCCTGGACGCGTTCCCGCACGAGCTGTCTGGCGGCGAGCAGCAGCGGGTGAGCATCGCCCGTGCCCTGGCCAACGGCCCTCGGATCCTGCTGGCGGACGAGCCCACGGGGAACCTGGACCCGGACACCTCGTGGGAGATCGTGAAGTTGCTGTCGCGGATCAACCTGCGTGGCACCACCGTGGTCATGACCACCCACAACAGGACCGTGGTGGACGTCCTGCGCCGGCGCGTGGTGGAGATGAGCGAGGGCCGGATCGTGCGGGACGAAGTGCGGGGTCGTTATGCGAAACCTG
>JBEQAH010000051.1:0-9848 GCA_041640435.1 bacterium
GGAGGAGGGGTTACGGTTTGCGATCCGGGAGGGAGGCCGGACGGTGGGTGCGGGGGTGGTGACCAAGATCCTGGAGTGAGGGGGAGGCGACCGTGGCGCAGCGGATCCGCATCAAGTTGAAGGCGTACGACCACCGGCTGCTGGACCAGTCCGCGGCCACCCTGGTGGAAACCGCGCGCCGCAGCGGGGCCCGCATCCGGGGCCCGATCCCGCTGCCCACGGACCGCAGCGTGTACTGCGTGATCCGGGGCCCCCACATCGACAAGGAGTCCATGGAGCACTTCCAGATCCTGACGCACAAGCGGCTCATCGACATCCTGGAGCCGACCCAGAAGACAGTGGACTCCCTGATGACCCTGGACCTGCCGGCCGGGGTGGACATCGAGATCAAGCTGTAGGAGGGCCCTCCGAGGGAGGGAGTGGGATGGCGGCGATCCTAGGACGCAAAGTGGGGATGACGCAGGTGTTCGACAGCCAGGGCAACCGGGTGGCGGTCACCCTGGTGGAAGCACAGCCGAACGTGGTGGTGGGGTTGCGCACCCCGGAGCGGGACGGCTACCGGGCGGTGCAGCTGGGCTTTGAGGAGGTCGCGGAGCGGCGCCTTTCTCGACCGCTGCGGGGCGTGTTCCGCCGGGCCGGGGTGCCTCCCCGCCGGGTGATCCGGGAGGTCCGGTTGCGGGGCGACGAGACGTATGCGGTGGGGCAGGAGATCTCCGTGACGGTCTTCCGCGAGGGAGACCGGGTGAACGTGACAGGGACCAGCAAGGGCAAGGGGTTCGCCGGGGCTATGAAGCGGCATGGCTTTTCAGGCCAGGCGGACTCCCACGGGGTCTCGCTCATGCACCGGGCTGTGGGATCGCTGGGGACGTCCGGGGTCGGCCGGGTGTGGAAAGGCAAGCGCATGCCCGGACGCATGGGGGCCGAGCGGGTAACGGTGCGCGGGTTGCGCGTGGTGCGGGTGGACGCGGAGCGCCACCTGCTGTTGATCCGGGGTGCCATCCCCGGCCCGCGCGGTGGCCTCGTGATGGTACGGAAGGCGGAGTGAGCAGGGAGGGGAGCATGCCCAGGGTGGCGGCGTACAGCGCGACGGGCGAGCCCGCGGGCGAGGTGGACCTGCCCGAGGACGTGTTCGGCCTCCGGCCGCACGCGGCGGTAGTTCACCAGGCCCTGGTGGCCCAGCAGGCCAACGCGCGGGCGGGCACGGCGTCCACCAAGACCCGCGGCGAGGTGGAGGGCAGCACGCGGAAGATCTGGCGCCAGAAGGGAACCGGCCGGGCCCGGCACGGCGACATCCGGGCGCCCATCTTCGTAGGGGGCGGCGTGGTGTTCGGGCCCAAGCCCCGGGACTACAGCCACCGACTCCCCAAGGCCATGAGGCGGCTCGCCCTCCGGTCGGTGCTCTCCGACGCCGCCGCCTCTGGTCGCCTGGCCGTGGTGGAGGGCTTCGGCGTGCAGGAAGGGCGGACCCGCGAGGTGGTCGCCTTTCTGAACAAGGTGGGGGCGGCAGGGCAGCGGGTGGTGCTGCTGGCGGGCGAGGATGGCCCCCAGGTGGGCCGCGCGGCCCGTAACCTGCCGCGGGTGGTGGTGCTGACCGCGAACACGCTCAACGTGGCGGACCTGCTCTGGGCGGACCGCATCCTGATCAGCCGGAGCGCGCTGAGGGCGGTGCGGGAGGTGCTGGCGTGATGGACCACCGGCAGGTGGTGCGGAGGGCGGTGATCACAGAGAAGTCCATGCGGGGCGCGGAGACCGGGAAGTACACCTTCGAGGTGGCCCGGGATGCCACCAAACCGCAGATCCGCGAGGCCGTGGAGCGGCTATTTGGCGTGCGGGTGGTGAAGGTGAACACCCTGCGGGTGCCGGGAAAGTTGAAGCGCCGGGGCCGCCACACCTACCGCACGCCGGAGCGGAAGAAGGCGGTGGTGACGCTGGCCCAGGGCCAGAAGATCGACCTGGAGAAGCTGCTGTAGGTGCCACCATGGGGATCAAGCGGTTCAAGCCCACAACGCCGGGGCGGCGGTTCGCCACCGTCTCCACGTTCGAGGAGATCACCCGCGCAGAGCCGGAGCGGTCCCTGGTGGTCCCTTTGCGTCGCCACGCAGGGCGGAACAACCAGGGGCGGATCACCACCCGCCACCGGGGTGGTGGACACAAGCGCCTGTACCGGTTGGTGGACTTCAAGCGGGACAAGGACGGCGTGCCCGCCCGGGTGGCGGCCATCGAGTACGACCCCAACCGTTCGGCCCGCATTGCGCTCCTGCACTACGCGGACGGCGAGAAGCGGTACATCCTGGCGCCCGTGGGGCTCCAGGTGGGCGACGTGGTCACTTCCGGGCCCCAAGCGGAGATCAAGCCTGGCAACGCGCTCCCCCTGGAGAACATCCCCGTGGGCACCCTGGTGCACAACGTGGAGCTGGAGCCCGGCCACGGGGGCCAGCTGGTGCGGGCGGCCGGGACCGCGGCCCAGGTGATGGCGAAGGAAGGGGACTACGCCCAGCTGCGGCTTCCCTCGGGCGAGGTCCGGCGTGTGCACGTCCGCTGCAAAGCGACGGTGGGCCAGGTGGGCAACGTGGACCACGAGGCGATCAAGCTGGGGAAGGCGGGCCGCAAGCGGTGGTTGGGAATCCGGCCCACGGTGCGCGGCGTGGCCCAGGACCCGCGCAGCCACCCGCACGGCGGCGGCGAGGGCCGGTCGCCCATCGGGATGCCGGGTCCCGTGTCCCCGTGGGGCAAGCCCACCCTGGGCAAGAAGACCCGCAAGCCCAGGAAGCCGTCGGACAAGTACATCGTGAAGCGTCGGAAGTAACGGGGGTGGCCATGGGACGTTCGAAGAAGAAGGGGCCGTTCGTGGACGCCTCGCTGTTGGAGAAGATCCGAGAGCTGAACCAGCGGCGGGAGAAGCGCGTGATCCGGACGTGGTCGCGGCGGTCCACCATCCTCCCCGAGTTCGTGGGGCACACCATCGCGGTGTACGACGGACGCAAACACGTCCCGGTCTACGTCACGGAGGCCATGGTGGGCCACAAGCTGGGCGAGTTCGTGCCGACCCGCACCTTCCGCGGCCACGGCGGCTCATCGGAGCGCACCACGACGGTGAAGGGGTAGGCGAGGGAGGCGGTGGAGATGGAGGCGCGAGCGGTGGCTCGGTACGTGCGCATGTCCCCGTGGAAGGTGCGCCGCGTGGCCGACGCGGTGCGCGGCCGGGGTGTGGAGGAAGCCCTGAGCCTGCTGCGAGCCATGCCCCATCGGGCCGCCCGCGTGGTGGAGAAGGCCATCCGGTCGGCGGCGGCCAACGCGGAGCACAACCTGGAGCTGGACCGCGCGAGCCTCGTGGTGGCGCGCATCGCCGTAGACCGGGGGCCCGGCGGCGGAGCGTGGAAGCGCCTGGCGCCCCGGGCGCGGGGCCGCGCGGACGTCTTGAGCCGCAAGAACTGCCACGTGACCGTGGTGGTGGTCGAGCGAGAGGCCTGAGGAGGGATCGGCGTGGGACAGAAGGTGCACCCCGTGGGGCTGCGCATCGGGATCATCCGGGACTGGGAGTCCCGATGGTACAGCGACAAACACTTCGCGGATTACCTACACGAAGACCTGCGGATCCGCAAGTACATCAAGGAGAAGCTGTCCCGGGCCGGAATCCCCCGGATCGAGATCGAGCGGCAGTCCAAGGCGGTGAAGATTACCGTGCACGCCGCCCGACCCGGGATCATCATCGGCCGGGGGGGCACCGGGATCGACGCCCTGCGCAAGGAGCTCGGGGAGCTGACCGGCAAGGAGGTCCAGCTGAACGTCCAGGAGATCCGACGCCCGGACCTGGAGGCACAGCTGGTGGCGGAGAACGTGGCCCAACAGCTCGAGCGTCGGGTGGCGCACCGCCGGGCCATGAAGCAGGCGGTCCAGCGGAGCCTGCGGGCGGGCGCCAAGGGCATCCGCATCTCCTGCTCCGGGCGCCTCGCGGGGGCGGAGATCGCCCGCTACGAGTGGTACCGGGAAGGGCGGGTCCCCCTCCACACCCTTCGGGCGGACATCGACTTCGGGGTGGCGGAGGCGTTGACCACCTACGGCCGCATCGGAGTCAAGGTGTGGATCTACCGCGGGGACGTGTTCCCGGAGAAGTGGGAGACGCGGTCTGCGGTGCGGGCCCGGGCGTAGGAGGCTGCCATGCTGATGCCAAAGCGGGTGAAGTACCGCAAGCAGCAGCGGGGCCGCCGCAAGGGGCTGAGCTACGCGGGCTCCACCGTGGCCTTCGGGGAGTACGGGCTGCGGGCCTTGAGCCCCGCGTGGGTCACCGCGGCCCAGATTGAGGCGGCCCGCCGGACCATCACGCGGTACATCAAGCGGGGCGGGAAGCTGTGGATCCGCATCTTCCCGGACAAGCCCGTGACCAAGAAGCCCGCGGAGACCCGCATGGGTAGCGGCAAGGGGAACCCGGAGTTCTGGGTCGCGGTGGTGCGGCCGGGTCGGGTGCTGTTCGAGCTGGCCGGGGTGAGTGAGGAGGTGGCCCGGGAGGCCATGACCCTGGCCAGCCACAAGCTCCCCGTGCGCACCCAGTTCGTCAAGCGCGAGGAGATGAGCGGGTCCGTGGGATAGGAGGGACGCGTGGGCAAGGCGCGGGCGTTGCGGGAGCAGTCCACGGAAGAGCTGCGGCGGCGGCTGGAGGAGTTGGCGCAGGAGGCGTTCCAGCTGCGCGTGCAGATCGCCGCGGGGAAGGCCCAGAACCCCTCCCGGCTCCGAGAGGTGCGGCGGGAGATGGCGCGGGTGAAGACGGTGCTCGCTGAGCGCGGCGTGCGGGTGTGAGGAGGCGGTGATGGCGGACCGGGCGCCCAAGCGCAAGGAACGGGTTGGGGTCGTGGTGAGCGACCGCATGGACAAGACGGTGGTGGTGCGGGTGGAGTCCGTGTTCCACCACCCCGTGTACAAGAAGGCGGTGCGACGCCACAAGAAGTACAAAGCCCACGACGAGCACAACCAGTGCCGGGTGGGGGACCGGGTGCGGATCGCGGAGACCCGCCCCCTGTCCAAGGAGAAGCGCTGGCGGGTGGTGGAGATCCTGGAGCGCGCCACGGGCGAGCCCCCGGCGCAGGGGTGAGGAGCGATGTTGCAGCAGGAGTCACGGCTGAAGGTGGCGGACAACACGGGCGCGCGGGAGATCCTCGTCATCCGCGTGCTGGGCGGGAGCAAACGCCGGTACGCGCGGGTGGGGGACGTGGTGGTGGCCACGGTGAAGCAGGCCATCCCCAACAGCCCGGTGAAGAAGGGCGAGGTGGTGAAGGCGGTGGTGGTGCGGACCCGCAAGGAGGTCCGGCGCCCGGACGGTTCGTACATCCGGTTCGACGACAACGCCGCGGTCCTCATCAACGAGCAGATGAACCCCCGGGGGACCCGCATCTTCGGACCCGTGGCCCGAGAGCTTCGAGAGCGGCAGTTCATGAAGATCGTCTCTCTGGCCCCCGAGGTCCTGTGAGGAGGTGGTGGCGGTGCCCGTGATCGGCGCCCGGCGCGTCCACACGCACGTGAAGAAGGGCGACCTGGTGGTGGTGATCTCCGGGAAGTACCGGGGCAAGCGGGGCAAGGTGCTGCGGGTGCTGCCCAAGACGGGACGGGTGGTGGTGGAGGGGGTGAACCTGGTGAAGCGCCACACCAAGCCCTCTCCCAAAAACCCGCGGGGTGGCATCGTGGAGCGCGAGGCCCCCATCCACGCCTCCAAGGTGATGCTCGTGGACCCGGAGACCAAGGATCGGACCCGGGTAGGTGTGCGGGTGCTGGCCGATGGCCGCCGGGTCCGGTACGCGAAGCGGTCGGGTGAGGTTCTGGACAAGTGAGGTCGAGAGGATGACGCCACGGCTGAAGGAGCGTTACCAGCGGGAGGTGGTCCCCGCCCTGCGGGAGCGGTTCGGGTACCGCAACCCCATGCAGGTGCCCCGCCTGGTGAAGGTGGTGGTGAACATGCGGGTGGGTGCGGGGGCGCAGGATCCCCGCCAGGTGGACCGAGCGGTGGAGGACCTGGCGGCCATCACGGGCCAGAGGCCCGTGGTGGCGCGGGCCCGTAAGTCCATCGCCGCCTTCAAGCTGCGAAAAGGCGCGCCCATCGGCGTGTACGTGACCCTGCGGGGCCGGCGCATGTACGAGTTCCTGGACAAGCTGATCCACGTGGCCCTTCCCCGGATCAAGGACTTCCGGGGGATCTCCGAACGGCAGCTGGATGGGCGCGGGAACCTGAACGTCGGGCTGCGGGAGCAGCTGGTCTTCCCGGAGATCGAGTACGACAAGGTGGACAAGATCCGCGGCATGGACATCGCCATCGTGACCACGGCGCGCACGGACGAAGAGGCGCGGGAGCTGTTGCGCCTGCTGGGCATGCCGTTCCGCGAGCGCGAGTCTGCCGCCGCGTAGGAAGGGGATCATGGCGAAGAAGGCCCTACTGGAGAAGTGGAAGAGACCGCCCAAGTTCCGAGTGCGGGCCTACACGCGGTGTGAGCGGTGCGGTCGACCGCGAGCGGTGTTCCGCCGGTTCCGCCTGTGCCGCATCTGCCTGCGGGAGCTGGCGTACCGGGGGGAGATCCCCGGGATGACGAAGGCCAGCTGGTAGGCGGGAGGAGGGTGATCATGGGGACCGTCACCGACCCGATCGCGGACATGCTGACACGGATTCGGAACGCCAACGCAGCGGGCCACGACCAGGTGAGCATCCCCGCCTCCCGACTGAAGGTGGAGATTGCCCGCATCCTGAAGGAGGAGGGTTTCATCCAGGACTGGAAGCTCATCTCCGAAGGGCCGCAGGGCACCCTGCGGATCGTCCTCAAGTACGGCCCCAAGCGAGAGCGCGTCCTACGCGGGCTGAGGAGGATCAGTAAACCCGGCCTGCGGGTCTACGTCCGCCGCCAGACCATCCCGCGGGTGCGGGGCGGTCTGGGGGTCGCCATCCTCTCCACCTCTCGCGGCGTCCTCACGGACCGCCAGGCCCGGCGGTTGGGGGTGGGCGGAGAGGTCCTTTGCTACGTGTGGTAGGAGCCTGGCCATGAGTCGGATTGGTCGGATGCCGGTGGCGATCCCGCCGGGGGTGCAGGTCACGGTGGACGGCTCCCGCGTGCGGGTCCGGGGCCCCAAGGGGGAACTGGAGCGGACCTTCCATCCCGACATCCGGGTGGAGGTTCAGGACGGAGCCGTGGTGGTGGACCGGCCCAGCGACTCGCGGCAGCACCGCGCCCTCCACGGGCTCACGCGGGCGCTGTTGAACAACATGGTCCGCGGGGTGACCGAGGGGTTCTCTGTGGAGCTGGAGATCCACGGCACCGGCTATCGGGCCGGCAAGCAGGGCGACCGGTTGGTGCTCCAGGTGGGTTACACGCACCCCGTGGAGCTGGAGCCGCCGCCCGGGATCCAGTTCGAGGTCCCGCAGCCCAACCGCGTGGTGGTGCGGGGCACGGACAAGGAGCTGGTGGGCCAGGTGGCGGCCAAGGTGCGCGCGGTGCGGCCCCCCGACCCTTACAAGGGCAAGGGAATCCGTTATGCCCAGGAGGCGCTGCGACTGCGGCCGGGCAAGGCGGGCCGGGCCGCGGGCAAGAAGTAGGCCGGAGGACGGTATGGTGCTGCAGGAGAGTCGGGACGAACGGCGACGCGTGCGCCACCTGAGGCTGCGCCGGAAGGTGGTGGGCACCGCAGACCGGCCGAGGCTCAGCGTGTTCCGGAGCCTGAAGCACATCTATGCCCAGGTGATCGACGACCAGCGGGGCCACACTTTGGTGGCGGCCAGCACCCGGGAGCCGGAGATCGCGGCCCGGGTGGGGGGGCTGCGGCGTGTGGAGCAGGGCCGGGTGGTGGGCCAGGTGCTGGCCCAGCGGGCGCGGGAGAAGGGCATCGTACGGGTAGTGTTTGACCGGGGCGGGTACGCGTACCACGGCCGGGTCCGCGCCCTGGCCGAAGGTGCGCGGGAGGGCGGTCTGGAGTTCTAGGAGGCGGAGATGGCCGAACGGGTAAACCCCAACGAGGTGAACCTGACCTTCGAGAAGACAGTGTCCATCAACCGCGTGGCGAAGGTGACCAAGGGGGCGAAGCGCTTCAACTTCAGCGCCCTGGTGGTGGTGGGGGACGAACAGGGCACAGTGGGCGTGGGCCTGGGCAAGGCGGCCGAGGTGCCGGACGCCGTCCGCAAGGCTGTGGAGGACGCCAAGAAGAACCTGTGGCGAATCCCGCGCCGGGGGACCACCATCCCCCATGAGGTGATTGGGCACTTCGGCGCCGCAAGGGTGCTGCTGAAGCCCGCCAGCGAGGGGACGGGCGTCATCGCAGGCGGCGCGGTGCGCGCCGTGGTGGAGGCCGCGGGGATCCGCGACGTCCTGACCAAATCCCTGGGCAGCAGCAACCCCATCAACATGACGCGCGCCACCCTGGCGGGCCTGCTGGAGCTGCAGACGCCCGAGGAGGTGGCGCGGATCCGGGGCAGGCCCGTAGCCGAGCTGGCCGTGCGCAGGGCCGCGGGGGCGTAGACCCATGGTTCGGATTATCTTGCGGCGATCCCTCATCGGCACCAAGCCGGAGCAACGGGCGGCGGCGGCCACCCTTGGTTTGCGCCGCGTGGGCCAGTGGGTGGTCCGACCGCTGCGCCCCGAAGTCCAGGGGCTGATCCGGCGCGTGGCACACTTGGTGGAGGTTGTGCCGGAAGGAGAGGTTTCGGGAGGAGGGAAGCGCGATGCCCCTACGGATCGGTGATCTGGCGCCGCCCCCGGGCGCGCGCAGGCGTCGCAGGCGGGTGGGTCGGGGCCTGGGCTCGGGCCGGGGCACGTATTCCGGCCGCGGCGTGAAGGGCCAGAAGGCCCGCAGTGGGAAGGGCCCGCGGCCGGGCTTCGAGGGTGGCCAGACTCCGCTGAGCAAGCGGCTGCCTTTCCAGCGGGGTGTACGAGCCTACGGCAGCTCCCACACCGGTGGCCGCCCCCGGCAGGGGTACGTTGAGGTCAACGTGGCACGCCTAGCGCGCTTTGAGCCAGGAAGCGAAGTCACCCCCGAGGCGCTCTGCCAGGCGGGCCTGGTCCGCCGCCCCGGTCCCGTAAAGGTCCTAGGCCCTGGCAAGCTTCCGCACGCGCTCGTGGTCCGTGCTCACGCCTTCAGCGCCTCCGCCCGGGCGGCCATTGAGGCCGCGGGCGGGCGCGCGGAGGTGATCCGGTGATCGGCGGGATCGCCAACCCCCTGCGCATCCCGGAGCTCCGGCGGCGGGTGCTGTTCACCGCCGCGATGCTGGCGCTGTTTCGGCTGGGGGCGCATCTGCCGGTTCCCGGGGTGAACGTGGCCGCGGTCCGCACTCAGTTCGAGCAGGCAGCCGCTGGGACCGCCTTCGGGTTTCTAAACCTTCTGGTGGGGGGCGCGCTGGAGAACTTCTCCATCTTCGCTTTGGGCGTGATCCCGTACATCACCGCCTCCATCATCATGAGTTTGCTGCAGGTGGCCTTCCCCAACCTCAAGAAGATGGTGCAAGAGGAAGGGGAGGCGGGCCGGAAGCGCATCGGCTGGTACACCCTCTACCTCACCATCCCCCTGGCGGCGCTGCAGGGCTGGGGCCAGACCGGGCTCATCCAGGCGTTCTCGCAGGGCCGGGCCATCACCGACTTCAGCCCGCTCAACTGGGCGCTGATCCTGTCCACCCTGGTGGCGGGATCCATGGTCCTCACGTGGATGGGGGGGGTGATGACCGAGCACGGGGTGGGCAACGGCGTCTCCCTGCTGATCTTCGGCGGAATTGTGGCCCGGATCCCCCAGCAGCTGGCGGCCACCGCGGCGCAGGTGCGCGTGGGCACCACCTCGGTGGGGTGGCTGCTGGCGGACGTGGTCATCGTGCTGGCCAGCATCGTGGCCGTGGT
>JBEQAH010000052.1:0-9846 GCA_041640435.1 bacterium
TCATGGAGATTCCAGTCTTCCACGACGACCAGCACGGCACGGCCATCATCTGCGGCGCGGCGCTGCTCAACTACGCGACGTTGACGGGCAAGCGGCTGGAGGAGATGCGGGTCGTCATCAGTGGGGCCGGGGCTTCGGCCATCGCCAGCGCAGAACACTTCGTCCGGCTGGGCGTGCCGCGAAAGTCCATCGTGCTGGTAGATACGAAGGGTGTGGTGTACCAGGGCCGGTTGGAGGGAATGAACCCCTACAAGGCTCGCTTCGCGGCGGACACCGAGGCCCGCACCCTGGAAGAGGCCATGCGGGGTGCGGATGTGTTCATCGGCCTGTCCGTGGCCAACATCGTCACACGGGAGATGGTTCAAGCCATGGCCGAGCAGCCCTTCATCTGCGCCATGGCCAACCCAGACCCGGAGATCCCCTACTACGAGGCCAAGGCCGCGCGACCCGACGCCATCGTGGCCACGGGGCGCTCCGACTTTCCCAATCAGGTCAACAACGTGCTGGGGTTCCCCTTCATCTTCCGCGGAGCCCTGGATGTCCGCGCCCGGGCCATCAACGACGAGATGAAGATCGCGGCCTCCCGGGCTCTGGCGGACTTGGCCAAGGAGGAAGTCCCCGACGCGGTGCTCAAGGCGTACGGTCTGGAAACCCTGCGCTTCGGCCCCGACTACATCATCCCGAAGCCCCTCGACCCCCGAGTCCCCCTGTGGGAAGCACCAGCCGTGGCAGAGGCGGCGATGGCCAGCGGTGTCGCTCGGATCACGGTGGATCTCGCGGCGTATCGGGAGGAGCTCGCGCGCCGACTGGTCCGGGGCCGCGAGGTGATGAGCGTGATCTTCAGCAAGGCGAAGGCGAGCCCCCGCCGCGTGGTCTTCTCCGAAGGAGAAGAGCCCAAGATCCTGCGGGCCGCCGCGGAGCTCTCCCGGGAGGGGCTGGCGAGGCCCATCCTCCTCGGCCGGGAAGCTGTAGTCCGTACCCGGATGGAGGAGCTGCGCCTCAGCGTACCGTTGGAGGTGATCAACCCCGAGACCTCCCCGAAACTGGAGACGTACGCCGCGATCCTGTACCAGGCCCGCCAGCGAAAGGGGATCACCTGGCGAGAGGCCCGGGCGCTCCTTCGGCAGCCCAACTACTTTGGCGCCATGATGCTGCGCGCCGGGGACGCGGATGCTTTCGTCGCGGGACTGACCTACCACTACCCCGATGTGATCCGCCCTGCTCTGCAGGTCGTTGGCCCCGGCCCCGGCATCTCCCGGGTCGCGGGACTATACTTGATGGTCCTGGACGGCCGTCCTTACATCATCGCCGACCCCACCGTGAACATCGATCCGGGACCGGAGGAGCTGGCGGAGATCGCCATCATGGCCGCCGACAAGGCGAAGGAGTTCGACATCACACCCCGCGTGGCCATGCTCTCCTTCAGCAACTTCGGGAGCACGCGCCATCCCCGGACAGAGAAGGTGGCTCAGGCCACAGCCCTGGTCAAGCGCCGCCGGCCCGACCTGATGGTGGACGGGGAGATGATGGCGGACGTGGCCCTGGATGTGGACTTGAGGAGTGCCGACTATCCCTTCAGCACCCTGGTGGGCGAAGCCAACGTGCTGGTCTTCCCGAGTCTCGAGGCGGCCAACACCGCCTACAAGCTCTTGCAGCGACTGGGGGGAGCGACCGCCATCGGGCCGATCCTCATGGGCATGGCCCAACCCGTGCACGTCCTCAGCCGGGGGGCAGAGGTCTCGGACATCGTGAACATCGCCGCCATCGCCGTGGTGGACGCCCAGGAGGTCGCGCGCCTGAGGGAGGCCGCCCGGGTAGCCACCTGAGAGGGATTCGCAGCGGATCGGTGGGTGGGGTTGATGGCCTACCGCCCGCACGATGGCTCCCGGGGTGACGCCGGGGCAAGGTGGAAACCGCCACGGGCGAGGAGTCCGGGTAGATGCCGCCCGAAGGACGGGACCCGAGGGTCCGGTCTTTCTTCCTCATAGAGCAGATCCGGACGACCTGCGCGACGGGCGTCGTCTACCTGCGCCCCACAGCGATCTTCCTGTGGGTCGGAGCGGTTCTTGGGTCGGAGCGGTTCTTGCCCGAGCCGTATGGGGAAGAGCTCAAGCCCGCTTGTCCGATGGCGCACCAGCGTGGCCTCCCCTCCACCGACTGACCTCTGGCGCTGGAGGAGGCGGGTACCGGCACGCAGCAAGCGGACCGGCTTCCGGCGAGCATCAGCGACGTGGGACAGGCGACCGACCCTTCTGGCCAGACAAAGGCCATCCGCGGGCAAGAGGCTGGTCAACCGGGACGCTTCGGCCCACGGGCGAAGCGTCCCGGCAGTTCATTGGGCGCTGCTTTGGCGTTCGCCAGAAGCCGAACGACAGTTGAAGAGGGGTCTCCGGAATGGCCCGAAAGGTCCCAGCAATGTCCCGCAGCGGGTGCCTCGGGCCGGCTGCCGCCTGCACCCATACGGGCGCGGGCTCCGCGCCGCGGCCGGAGCACTCGGGAGGTCAACCAAGACGGGGGCCGAAATCCAAGAAGACACAGCGGGCAATCCCGAGCTGACGCCGGACGCTCGGTTCCTCCCGGTCAGCGGCGGCGAGCTCTTGATCCAGCCAGCCGCCAGGGGTGCAGGAGGCAGGCCCTAGCGGACTGAAACCAGCCCTCGGGGACCGAAGATGAAGAGCAGGGGAGGCACCCTGGCGTGAGGACAGAAGAGGAGTTCCCGGATGGAGGATCCCTTTCGGCAGAAGCCCTGCGCCGGCGCCTGCGGGAGCTGCCGGTCATCCCTGCGGTCCGCGGTGTCGAGGAGACGGAGGAGGCCTGCCGCCGCGGGGCCGCCGCCGTCTTTTTCTTCAAAGGAGACCTCTTCGCATTGCGAGAGGCGATTCCCCGCTGCCAGGCCGCGGGGATTCCAGTCTACGTTCACCTGGACCTGATCGATGGGGTCGGCAAGGATGCCGCGGGGATTCGCCTGCTCCGGGAACTGGGCGCCAGCGGCGTGGTGAGCACCCGGGGGCCCCTGCTGCGGGAGGCCAGGTCCGCGGGCTTGCTCGCCATTCACCGGGTGTTCATGGTGGACTCAGAGGCCCTGCGGACCGGCCTAGCGGCGGTGCGGGGGTCGGAGGCAGACTTCGTGGAAGTGCTTCCCGGACTGGTAGTCCCCTTTATCATGAGGAATCTGAGGCAAGCGCTTCCCCAACCGGTGATCGGCGCGGGGCTCGTGACGGAGCCAGCTCAGGTCGAAGCCATCCTGCGGGCCGGGGCTGTGGGGGTGTCGGCCAGCGCCAGGCGTCTGTGGGGGCTGCGCATCGCGGAAGCCCGACAGGCTTGACATCCCTGTGGCCGCCGTCATATCCTCAAAAAAAATCAGCGGGAGAGACCAGAGAGAACCCGCCTGGCCCTTGCCGGGGCCGGCGGGTTGTTTCGTCTGCAGGGTGGAGAAGCGAGCTTAACGAGCCATTAACGGGCAATTGATAAAAAGTTAACACGCGCCACAGAAACTTCGAGATAGGCAGGTGAATAGGGAGGTGAGCAATGGTAGAGGAGCTGCTCAACAACCTGGGACGCCTCGATGCGGCTAGGCCCATTACTAGGCGCGAATTACTTCGCACGGGCTTAGGGCTTGCAAGCAGCGCTTTGCTTCTTCCCTTTCTCGCCAGTGACGTTGCAGAGGCAGCCCCAGCACTACGCCGTGACTCGGTCTCGCTCTCTTTCTTCTACCCCGTAGGGGTGGCCGGTCCCCTCGCTCGCATCATCGAGACATATGTGCGCGAGTTCGAGGCGCAGCATCCCGGCATTCGCGTAACCCCCGTTTTCGGTGGAACCTACGCTGAGAATCAAGCCAAGGTGATCGCTGCACTTAAAGCTGGGAATCCGCCGGACACAGCGATTCTGCTGTCAACGGAACTCCTCACGATGCTCAGTCTAAACGCAATTGATCCCTTCGACCCGTTGATCACGGGAGACCGCGAAGCAGAAGCTATGTTGAAAGACTTTTTTCCTCCGTTTCTGGCAAACAGCATGCTAGACGGTAAACTTTGGAGTATACCCTTTCAGCGTTCCACGCCCATCATGTACTACAATAAACAGGCGTTTGAGGAAGCGGGCCTAGATCCTAGTCGTCCGCCAACGACTTGGGACGAGCTCATAGAATACGGGCGCAAATTAACTCGCAAGGATGCGGCGGGCCGTGTCATCAGATGGGGAGTACAGATCCCAGAAGAAACCTGGGGAATCTGGATGCTAGAAGGACTCGTTATCCAGGCGGGCGACATGCTTTGGGATCCTGCCAGTCGAGGGTGCGTAGTAAAGCTCAATTCGCCTGCGACCGTCGCTGCCCTTGAGTTCCTGAAGCGACTCAAGCGTGAAGGCGTAAGTCCGCCAGAGATCGTCCGCTGGGGAACCACGCCCAATGACTTCGTCGCAGGTAAAGTCGCCATCATATATCACTCCACCGGCAGTTTAGGCTTCGTGCGCCAAAATGCACGCTTTCCTTTCGGAACAGCTTTTCAGGCCCGCAACATCCGGTTCGGCGTACCCACGGGCGGAGCGAATTTCTATATCTTTAAGGGTCAGGATCCCGCGAAACGCAGAGCAACGTGGACCTTCATCAAGTGGATGACTCGACCCGACATGGTAGCTCGCTGGTCGATCGACTCTGGCTATGTCGCCACGCGACGATCTGCTTGGCGACTCAAGCTTATGCAAGACTATGTGAGGCAGTATCCCCAAGCCCTAACTGCTCGCGACCAACTCGCCTTTGCCCGACCAGAGCTATCCGTGTACAATCGCCAAGAAGTCCACGTAGCCATCGAGCGAGCTATGGCCGAAGCTCTCCTGGAGCGCAAGTCTATTACGGAGGCCTTAAGAGATGGCCAGCGAGAGGTCGATGCGGTGCTCAAGAGTCTCTGTAAGCGCTAAGCTTGGCCAGCATCTATGATTCGATGGCGATCGTGGCCGCTGTTCTTGCTTCCCCTCAGCCTGTTCCTTGCAGCTTTCACTTATCTGCCCGCTCTTTACAACCTCCTAGAGGGGCTACCGTATCTGCAGCTTGTCCTGAGGGACGCTGGGACATGGAAGTCACTCTCCGTTACAATGCTCTACCTGCTCATTTCCGTGCCCGCAAGTGTTTCCCTGGGCCTCGCGACCGCTCTTCTGACCTCCGGCGCGTCACCAGGGCGTGTCCTCGCCAGAGTCATTTTCTTCCACCCGGTTATCTTACCCATGGTGGCCTTCGCCTCCATCTGGCTATATCTTCTCAATCCCACCAGCGGGCCTTTAACTGAGCTATTACGCCGTTCTGGATTGCTCCAGGCGAGCCCGATTGCCGATCCTAACTATACTCTCGCAACGTTGGCCTTAGTATCGGCCCTCAAGGACTTTGGTCTCTATATGCTCTTTTTCCTGGCAGGCCTACAAAGTATCCCTCACGAACTATATGAAGCGGCCGCCATAGATGGTGCGAGCTCTTGGGCGATTTTTCGCAGAGTCACCTGGCCGCTGCTCAGCCCTACCACATTCTTCGTTGTCATCTATGCAGTTGTTACTACACTCAGAAACGTCGACCATATCTGGGTACTCACACCCTACGGCGGCGTAGCTGGCGAAGCCGAAGTTCTTCTTTATCGTATTTACCTGACCGCCTTCCTTTACTCAAATCTTCCAGTCGCCAGCGCTCTTTCGCTGGTTCTGGCGCTTCTGTTCACCATTGCTGCACTCGTAGGGATTCCAAAACTAGAACGAGGCGTCTACTATGAGGATCGTTAGTCGGCCATTGGTTCTGCTTTTGAACTGCATTACTATTTGTCTTGCAGTCGTAATGTTGTTGCCAGGCGTTTGGATCATCGCGGCTTCACTCACACCTTCACGCTTTCTTAATCAGGGACTGTTGTTAAAGAGCGTCTCCCTGGAGAACTACTTCGTAGCGTTAGAATCTGCGAACTTCCTTTTACTTTACAGAAACAGCTTCGTGTACGCTCTGGGTCTGCTGGCGGCACAGATTCCGGTGACCTTGCTAGCGGCATACGGTATGGCGCGAGCGCCGGTACGCGCTGCGAAGCTGCTGTTCTACGTGGTCCTTTTCCAATTTTTCCTACCACCTGTTGCGTTGATCGTGCCTAATTTCATCCTCATCAGTAGGTTTGGCCTTACGGATACTCTGGTCGGCATAGCGCTTCCGTACGTTGCAAGCGCAACTGGAACACTACTTCTACGACAGGGGATACGCCAAATACCAACAGAGCTTGAAGAAGCAGCACTCATAGACGGCGCCGGGCGACTGCAGATTCTGCTGCGAGTTGTTGCGCCTTTAGTAGGTCCGTATATTGGAGCTTTTTGTCTGGTGAGCTTCGTCTACCATTGGAATGAGTTTATTTGGCCGCTGGTCGTGCTAAGCTCTCCGGAAAAACGCGTGTTGTCTGTGGGGTTTGCGAGCTTCACACGAGCGAGTGAATCGGGCGCCGAGTGGGGATTGATTGCCGCGGGTGCCGTGTTGGTAGCGGCCCCGTTAGTGGTAGCCTTCCTTTTGGCACAGAGGTTCTTTATAGAGTCTTTTGCACGTACGGGCTTGAAAGGATAAAGGAGGCGGCCTGAGACCGAGGTTCAGTGGGTGGTAGGCCTGGCAGAATGGCCGAAATCAGGTGATTGATCGACGAAGATCCAGCCCCGCTGTGGGTACTTTAGGGACGTGGCCGCGCAAGAGTTGGCCGCCACCGGGCCTGAAGCGGGCACTGTATATGCTGTCCGTCGTTCTCGTCGTACTGTGCTCGGCGGTCCTGTACGCCATCTACCGGCTCACGGGCGCCCGGCTCGGGGGGCTGTTCGGCGGGGGAGGGGCCTAAGTGGTGCGCACGCCCGACCGCGTGTACCGGGGGTACGCCGTGGACCTGGATGGCACCGTGTACCTGGGAGACAGGCTGTTGCCCGGGGCAGACCGCGCGGTGAAGGCGCTGCGGCGGGCCGGGGCGCGGGTGGTGTTCCTGTCCAACAACCCCCTGTACACGCGCGAGCAATACGCGGAGAAGCTCACGCGTCTGGGCATCCCGACATCTCCCGGGGACGTCCTCAACTCGTCCCTGGCCCTGGTGCGTTACCTGTCGCGCACCTCACCCGGCGCACGGCTCTTCGTGATCGGCGAGCGGGCGATCCAGGAAGAGCTCGTGGCCGCGGGCTTCCTTCTCACCGACCGACCCGAGGAGGTGGAGTACGTGGTCGCGTGCTTCGACCGCACCTTCGACTACGCCAAGCTGCGCACCGGCTTTCTGGCCCTGCGGCGCGGCGCCCGGTTCGTCGCCACCAACCGCGACCCGTACTGCCCCACTCCCGACGGAGGGTTGCCCGACGCCGGGGCGGTGGTGGCGGCGTTAGAAGCCGCTAGCGGCCGTCGCCTGGAGCAGGTGGCCGGCAAACCGTCCCGGGTGATGGCGGAGGTGCTGTTGGAACGGTTGGGGACAGCCCCCCAGGACACGCTGGTGGTGGGAGACCGCCTCGAGACGGACGTGGCGCTGGGACGGGCCATGGGCAGCCGGACCGCGGTTGTGCTCACCGGTGTGACCACGGAGGAGTTGCTGTCCCGGTGCGAGGACGCGCCGGATTTCGTCCTCCGGACCCTGGAGGACCTGTTGCCGGAGCACCCAACGGAAAGCCTGCGCCAAGGCTTCAGCCTGTGAGGTCGAGATCAGGAGAAGGAGGTCACAGCCATGCGATGGACACAGAGGATGGTCGCGGTGGTGGCGGTGGTGCTGACCCTCGCCGCGCTGGGGTGGACACAGCCGGCTCGCGTGCAGGTGGAGTTCTGGCACGCCCTGCGGGGTCCGCTGGGAGAGGCCCTGGAGAGCATCGTGTCCGGGTTCAACAACTCGCAGACCCAGTACCGTGTGGTCGCCACCTTCAAGGGCTCGTACCCCGAGACCATGGTGGCGGCCATCGCCGCCTTCCGGGCCGGCAACGCGCCCCACGTGGTCCAGATGTTCGAAGTGGGCACCGCGACCATGATGTCCGCCCGCGGGGCCATCAAGCCCGTGCACGAGCTCATGCAGGAGACCCGCACGCCCTTCGACCCCAGCCTGTACCTCCCTGCGGTGCGCGGGTATTACAGCACCGCAGATGGGCGCATGGTGTCCATGCCCTTCAACAGCTCCACGCCCGTCCTTTGGTACAACAAGGATGCCTTCCGCCGGGCGGGTCTCAACCCGGACCAGCCGCCCCGCACCTGGGAGGAGCTGGTGCAGTTCGCACGGCGGATCCGCGCGGCCAACGCGGCTCCGTGCGCCTTCTCCACCGCCTGGCCCACCTGGATTCACTTCGAGAACTTTGGCGCGATCCACGACGTCCCGTTCGCCTCGAGGGCGAACGGGTTCGAGGGGACCGACGTGGAGCTCCTGGTGAATCGGCCGCTCTACGTCCGGCACCTGGAGAACCTCGTGCAGATGCAGCGGGATGGCCTGTTCAAGTACGGAGGCCGGGACGCCGCGGGGGACGCGTTGGGTCCCTCGGGGGAATGCGCCATGCTCACCGCTTCCTCGGCCCTCTTCGCCCGGTACCAGCGGGAGGCGAAGTTCGAGTGGGGCGTGGGGTTCCTGCCGCACTACGGTGACGTGAAGGGCGCGCCCAAGAACTCCATCATCGGCGGCGCCTCCCTGTGGGTGATGACTTCTCCGCGGCGGACGCCGGAGGAGTACAAGGCGGTGGCGGAGTTCTTCCGGTACATCGGCAGCCCCGAGGTGTCGGCCAAGTGGCACATGGAGACCGGATACATCCCGATCACCTTCACCGCCATCCAGCGGGCGCGGGCCCTGGGCTACTACCAGCGGAACCCCTGGGCGGAGATCCCCATCCGGCAGCTGACCCGCACCCGTCCCACGGCCAACTCCAAAGGGATCCGGCTGGGCAACATGGTGGAGATCCGCACCATCCTGTACGAAGAGATGGAGCGGGCTCTGCAGGGACAGCAGTCGGCCAAGGCGGCGCTGGACGCGGCGGTGCGGCGCGGCAACGAGGTCCTGCGGCAGTTCCAGCGGACCGCAGGGCAGTAATGGCGACGCCCCTCCTGTGCGCCCACCGCGGGGGCGCTCTGCTGGGCCCCGAGAACACCCTGGCGGCCTGCCGCAGGTCGCTGGCGCTGGGCGTGGACGCGGTGGAGGTGGACGTGCGGTGGACGCGGGACCGGGTCGCGGTGCTCATGCACGATGAGCGGGTGGACCGCACCACCGACGGCCACGGGCCGGTGCGAGACTTCCTGTGGGCGGAGCTGCGGGAGCTGGATGCCGGAGGGTGGTTTGACCCCGCGTACCGCGGGGAGCGGGTGCCAAGCCTGGCCGAACTGATCCAGTTGCTGGAGCTGCACACAGGCGTGCGGCTCTTCCTCGAAGTCAAGGAAGCAGGGGAGGAGGGGGCGGCGCTGGCGGAAGCGGCTCTGGCCCTCGCGGAGGATGCGGGTCTGGGGAAGCGGATGACGGTGATCTCCTTCTGCCCGGACCCGCTCCTGCGCGTGAAAGCCATTCGACCCGAAGTCCGCACCGTGGCGCTTCAGAGCCCGGGTGCGCTCCTGGACCCCGTGCGCTTCACCCGGGACCGGGGAGCGGATGGATGGGGACCCCACCACGCCGCACTGACGGCGGAGACCTTGCGGCGGGTACACCAGGAAGGTCTGTTCGCCTTCGTGTGGACCGTCAACGAGCCCGCCCGCGCGGCAGAGCTGGTCGGATTGGGGCTGGGCGCGCATCCCGGCGACGTGCTGGTCACGGACGCGCCGCACCGCGTGCGCGAGGTCCTGGGGGCTGAGGAGGGTTAGCGTGCGGCGCTCGCTCTTCCGCGCGAGGCTTCTGCCCTACCTGTTGGTGGCGCCTCAACTGG
>JBEQAH010000053.1:0-9763 GCA_041640435.1 bacterium
GCAAGGCGCCGGCCGCGGCGAGCGGCGCGCCCAGGCCACCCAATTTCCCGCCACCCTGTGCAGGCGTTCGCCCGGTGCTCGCAGTAGCCCTCACCTGCTCAGACCGCGCGCGCCACGCATCCGGGATCCTCCTGGCCGAAAGAAAGCACTGCATCAGGGTCTCGCGCCGCGTCGTCGAACTCCCGTGGTCGCCACGGCGGCGGGGGGCCTGCTGCTCCTGCTCGGGCTCCACGCGGTTGTGCTGTTCAACCGCCTGGTGACGTTCCGCAAGCGCTCGGACAACGCCTAGTCGCAGGTGGACGTCCAGCTGCGGCGTGCTACGGCCTCATCCCCAACCTGGTGGAGACGGTCAAAGGGTATGCCGCCCACGGGCGCGGGAGGAGGCAACCGCCCGGCAAGCCTCACCTCTGCTTAACCTCTCCGGCGCGCTTGGGGTTCCGCACCGGGCGTCCGAGGGGGATGGGTTTCTCGTTTTGTCAGGGGTAGATTTCCCCTGCGAACCAGGTGCCGGCTTCTACCCAGTCGTTGCCCGCGCCGCCCCAACCTTGGTTGACGTAGAACCAGCGGTCGTAGACCTCCTCATCCCAGCAGAAGATGAAGCACCGGCGGACGATGCGCCGCTGCCATGCGTAGCCGTAGGCCAGGGGGTAGTGGTTCAACCACCCCGTCCCGATGATGGCAGGCGTCCCGCGGTCGCGGATGGAGTTCCGGGCGTAGTTGCGCAGCCGGCCTTCGTGCCACCCGACGCTATTCCAGTGCGCCTCCAAGCGCGTGAAGGTTCGGCCCCACAGGTATCGGACGGCATCGGGCATTTCCCACGGCCAGGTGGCCCCGCTGCCAAAAACGCAGAAGGTCCCCACGTGGCCGTGGATCTCTCGGATGACGTTGCGAATGCCCTCCGTCATCCCCAACGGCGCGGTGTCGTTTGCCCCGCGCCCGCCGTCCCGCCGGTACAGTCCCCAACGGGGCGCCCAGTAGGCGTTCGTCCCGCTCTCCGCCTGGCGGTCGGCCCACCCGAACAGCATGGCCCAGGCCACCGGACCACAGCCCACAGCGCACCCACCGTGCTGGAACTGGTTGTACCGGGGCTGGGCAGCATGACCGCCTGCGGCCCAGTAAAAAGTCCACGCCATGGCTCACTCCTCGCAGTCAGGATCCTTGCGGTTCCGGCGCTCCTCCGCGATCTCGCTGGGCGTCTGCCAGCTCACCAGGAAGAAGGGCAGGCGCTCTCGTTCGCCGTTGCGATACCGCAACAGCACATGGAACTCCAACTCCTTCGGGAAAGGCCCCGGGGCCGCGCGCAGCAGCAGACGCGGTGGGTCATCCTGCAGCCGAGCCTCCACGTGCTTCGCGCCCTCCCCCACCAGTTCCACCACGGCCTCATCCAGCAACGCCACCGGGTGTTCGGTGCCGTCCACGATCCCCTCGCCCCACTTCCGGATCGCTTCCTCCAGTTCCCACGTACGGGAAGCCCGCCTGCGCAGCTGGTCCAGGAACGGGCCGAACACGTCGGCGTATCGCTCTTTGAACGCCTTCCACTCGCCGGTCTCCACCCGCTCCAGGGCGGCGGCCTCTGGGCCAGACACTTCCAGTTCTTGCCGCGCTTGTTCTGCTCCCCGGTCGTCCGCTTCCCTCTTGAGCGGTGCAGCGCGGGCTGTGCTGACCGCCCCCGCGTACCGCTCCAGGGAGTGCGGAAGACCGGACACCAGGGACGGGATTTGACCCGCCTGCCCCACCAGCTCGCCGGCTTCGTTCTCCGCCGCGTAGCTGAGGGCGTCCAGCTTGTACAGCCTGGCCACGGGAACCTCCCGCCCTTCCCGGGGTTCGCAGTCCAGCCTGGGGTCACCGAGCACCTGCCAGCTGGGCGGCAGCCGGTCCAGACTCCAATGCGCGATGGGGAAATCGTGCGGCCCCGTGCTCGCCACGATGAATCCCACAGGCGTCGCGCGCGCCACCTCGGCCGACTTCCTCCTCGCTCGCCGGCCCTCCCCCTCAAGTGGGAACCCTCGGCTGACGAACACCCGGCCTTCCGGTGCGACGATGGAGAACTCGTAGTAGGCCACACCCCGCACATCAGGGCGGTAGATGGGTGTCGCGGTGGGCCCCAGGCGGGCGCTCCCCAGACCCAGCATGATGTCGGTCTGGCGCAGCGACTCCAGGTGCTGTGCCGCAACCCGGCGAACCTCCAGAGGCACTTCGGCCAGCGGGATCTCCACAACTGCCTCCCGGCGGGAACGTGTTGGCCCATGTTAGGGGTTTAATCGGCCGGAGTCAAGGCAAAAGGGGGATGTGGGGCCCGGAGCACGAACCGTGCCGCAGAACGAACCCCCACACCGCTGCCGGGTCAGCGGCACCCGCAGGGTTCTGTCCTCCCGAGATCTTCGGCCGACTGCGGCCTGCCCCCGGTGTGCCGGGCAGGCGACCCGGGCTACAGGCAGGCGGCGATGCTATCCCGCAGGATCGCAACGATCCGATCGATCTGCTCCTCGGTGACCACGAGCGGAGGGGCCAGCAGGATGGTGTCGCCGATGGGGTGGTCGCCTCCCTGGCCCACCCGCATGCGGGTTACCAGCCCTCGCTTCCTGGCTTCCCACAGGACGCGCGCTCCCATGCCCAGCGCGGGTGCTTTGGTGGCCCGATCTTCCACCAGTTCCACCCCGCACATGAGCCCCAGGCCCCGCACGTCGCCCACCACCGGCAGGTCCCGGAGCGACTGGAGGCCCTGCAACAGGCGCTCGCCCATGACCCGGGCCCTCTCCACGAGGTTCTCCCGCTCCAGGATATCCAGGTTGCGCAGGGCCACCGCGCAGCAGGTGGGGTGTGCGGAGTATGTGCCCGCGTGCATGAACCGCTCCGCCGCCGGCGCTTCCAGGATCGTCTCGTGGATCTCCCTGGACATCATCACCCCGCCCAGCGGCAGGTAAGCGCTCGTCACACCCTTCGCAAAGCTCACCAGGTCCGGCTTCACCCCCCAGTGGTGCAGCGCGAACCACCGGCCCGTGCGCCCAAACCCCGTGATCACCTCGTCGGCGATGAGGAGCACCTCGTAGCGGTTGCAGACGTCCCGCACCCGGGGGAAGTAGTCCGGCGTGGGCGGGATCACACCGCCTGCGCCGATCACGGGCTCCGCGATGAAAGCAGCCACCGTGTCCGGCTCCTCCCGCAGGATGGCACGCTCCAGCGCCTCCACCGGATCCTCCTCCTGGCGGTACGGGTACGGGGGCGGCACGTGGAGGAACTCCGGGACGAGGGGTGCGAACATGCGATGGAAGGAGGGGATCCCGGTGGCGCTCATGGCCGCGAAGGTCACGCCGTGGTACGCGTGGACCCGGCTGATGACTTTGACCTTGCCGGGCTTTCCACGGCGCTTCCAGTAGTAGCGCGCGATCTTGAACGCGCTCTCGTTCGACTCGCCTCCCGAGGTGGTGAAGTAGACCCCGGAGAGGTTGGGATAGCTCATGCGGACCAAGCGGTCTGCGAGCAGCGAGGCGGGCGGGTTGGTGTAGCCCACGTAGGCGGTGGCGAACGCCAGCGCCCGCATCTGTTCCGCCGCCGCCTCCGCCAGCTCGGCGCGGCCATGACCCACGTTCACGTTCCACAGGCAGGCGAGCCCGTCGAGGAACTCGCGCCCATCGGCGTCCCGCAGCACGGCGCCGCGCCCCTCCACGAACACCAACGGGTCTGCGTGGTCCGGGGCGAAGTGCTGGGGGTGGATCAGGTGTTCACGGTCCGCGGTGACGATCTGGCTGCGGTCCATCATGGCGTCGCCTCGCTCTGGAGTTTGCTCGCGCGCCCATCGCGGCAGCGTCCTCGCCTGCCCATTCTACTCGCTCGCCCATTCTAGAAGGACGGGCCCTGCCCGAGCCAGCCGCGTCCCCTGGCAAGGAACGCGGGGCTGCGGCCTGGGGGAACCGTACCCTGTGCCATGTCAAGCCTTCACTTCCCGGGGTTTCACGTTCTCCCGCACCCACTCCACAATGCGGGCCAGTGGGGTGCCCGGGGTGAACACCTCCGAGATCCCGGCGGCCTTGAGGGCGGGGATGTCTTCGTCGGGGATGATGCCTCCAGCGAACACGACCACGTCCTCCACTCCCCGCTCCCGCAGGAGCTGAAGGATCCTCGGGAACAGCGCCATGTGGGCTCCGGAGAGGATTGAAAGCCCGATGGCGTCCACGTCCTCCTGAATGGCGGCTGCCACGATCATCTCCGGGGTCTGGTGCAGCCCCGTGTAGATCACCTCGAACCCGGCGTCCCTGAGCGCCCGGGCCACCACCTTGGCGCCGCGGTCGTGGCCATCGAGCCCCGGTTTGGCGATCAGGATGCGCACGCGCTCCTGCATGCACCTCCCTCCCGGCGTCTATGCTACCATTGCCCGGCTCCGGCGTCCGGCCACCGGACCCCTTTTCCACTTCAGCGACACCTCGGAACCGTCATCCACACGGGAACGACCGTCGTGACGTTCCTCATGGTCTTCCTCATTCAGAGCACGCAGAACCGGGACGCCCAGGCGGGCAGATCAAGCTAGACGAGTTGATCCGCGGAGTCGAGGGCGCCCACAGCGCGCTGCTAGACCTGGAGGAGCCCACGGAGGACGATCTGGACCGTCTGGGGGCCCGTTCCGAGGAGCTTGCGCGCCTCGCCCGCGACCGACTGCGCCGCGGCGAGCCTGACACCGACCACCCCGAGGGCGGCGTTCCCTAGCCTCCGGGGATCCTGCCGAGGGCCACGAGAGGCTCCACCGGGGTTCAGGGGATCCACTTCCCGGCGCTGAAGGTCGGAGCCGTCAGGCGTGGCTAGAATTCCGTGACCCCCGTGAACGTGAACTCCGCCACCCGCAGGGCCGGGACACGGTACGCACCGAACCGGTCTCCCAACAGGTACGTCTCCTTGCCCACGCCTTGCACCGACGCCAGCGCCTGCACGTACCCCTGCGTGAACCGCAGGTTCCGCACCGGGTAAGCGACTTCTCCGCCCTCCACCCAGAAGACCCCGTCGCGTGTCATACCGGTCACGACACAGTCCCGCGGGTGCACCAGCCGCGTGTACCAGAACCGGGTCACGTACAAGCCCCGGTCCAGTCCTTCCAGGAGTTGCTCAACCGTGGCGTCTCCGGGTGCCAGGAACACGTTCGTGGGGATTGGACCGAGGCCTGCGGTCTCGGGCCACGCCCGCGGCAGCGCGTGGCCGGTCGACGCGCGGCCCTCCCTGGCCGCGGTTTGGGTGTCGTACACCGGACCCTTCGGCACGCCCCGGTCCACAATTACGACCCGCTGCTTTGGCACCCCCTCAAAGTCGAAGGGGACTGGGATGCCTTGCGGATCCCGGCCATCATCCCAGAGGGTCACCGCCTCGGAGAGCACGGGCGTCCCGATGCGGCTGTTCATCCAGCTCCGCCCCTCCTGGACCGCCACCGCACCCGCGCCCGCGTACGCCATCCAGCCTGCTACGTCCTGAACCGCGTACGCATCCAGGACCACGGGATAGGTGCCCGCAGGGATTTCCTGGGGCTGGGCTGCCCGCCGGGCGCGCTCCACGGCCGGCCGGCCCAAGGCCGCGCAGTCGAAGCCCTCCAGCCGCCACGCCGCCCGCTCCGCATACCCAGAGCCCCCGTTGGCGTGCACCACGGTGGAGAAGGACAGCCGGGTGCCCACATGGTAACAGAACACGCCCCGCGAGTTGGCCACCGCCACTTCGTGCACGCCGGTCTGAAGAGCACCCGCGGCCACGGCGCCTTCCGACTCCGCCAGCCTCAGCAGCACCTGCACTTGGCGCGCCCGCCACTCGGGGGAAGCCGCCGCCACCGCCTCGTCGAAGCCCCCTGCGGGCTCTACCGGCTGTGGCTCCGGCAGTCCCGGGAAGTCCGGAACCTCCGGGGCGACCCGGGCGGCGGCCTCAGCTTGCTCCAGCGCTCGCTGCAGCGCGGCTTCCTCAAGCCGGTTCGTAACCGCGCAGCCGACCCGCTTCCCCCACACGACCCGCACCAGCACCTGCACGTCGTGTTCCGCCACGTTCTGGTGAATGATGTTGTTCGCGAACCGTGTGAGGGCACCGTTCCAGGCCAAGAGCACCAGCTCGGTTTGCTCCGCACGGGGCCGGGCCAGAACGTCCAGCAACACCCTGCGTGCTTGCTTTTCCCCCAGCATCCCTACGCCTTCCCGAAAACCCGCACGTTGCGGAACCGCGCGGGCGCGGCACCGTGGCCTGTGTGTCCCACCTGCATGGGCTCGCCCTTCCCACAGTTGGGCGTCCCCCACAGGACCCAGTGGTCTGCGTTGCACACCGCGTCACAGGAACGCCAGAACTCCGGCGTGATCCCCGTGTAGAGGGCGTTCCGGAGCATCCGGGTGCGTCTTCCGTTTCGGATCTCCCAGGCAATCTCGCAGCCGAACTGGAAGTTCAGCCTGCGGTCGTCGATGCTCCAGGAACGGTTGGTGTCCATGAAGATCCCCCGGTCCGTGTCGGCAATCAGGTCGTCCAGCGTCCAGGGCCCCGGCAGCAGGTTCACGTTCGTCATGCGGATCATGGGAATCCGGTTCCAGCCGGACGCACGCGACGTCCCGTTGGAGATGCCCGTCACATACGGAGACGGACCCAGCAAGCGCAAAAGGCGCCGCGCGGTTTCCCGGTCTGTGAGGTAGCCCACGAAGAGCCCCTCCCGGACGATGTCCACCCGCTGGGCGGGAACTCCCTCGTCGTCCCAGCCGAAGGTCCCGAGGCCTCCCGGCAGGGTCGCGTCCGCGGTGATGTTGACCACCTCAGACCCGTACCGGAAGTTGCCCAGCTTGTCCGGGGTCAGGAAGGAAGTGCCCGCGAAGGCGGCCTCGGCGCCGAAGACCCGGTCCAGCTCGATGGCGTGCCCGCAGGACTCGTGGATCTGCAACGCCACCTGGCTTCCGCCCAGGATCAAGGTGGTGACCTCGTCGGGACACGGGTCTGCGGAGAGCAGCGCCACCGCTTCCTCCGCGATCCGGGGCGCGTTACCCACGAGGTCCTGCTCGACCACGAACTCCCACCCGCGGGTCTGCTGGTGCCGGCCCACGGAGTTCGGGTACGAGCGGCGCTGCACCTCCCCATCGCGGACCGCAAGCGCTCCGATGCCGCACCCGGACTCTATGATCTCCTGGTTGACGAGGCTCCCCTCGGTGCTGGCGAACGCCTTGCGCTGCCGGATGAACACCAGCTCGGCTTCGGTGGCGGTAATCCCGGGGACCCGGCGCATCGCTTCATCCGCCCGCAGCAACAGGTCGAGCTTGGTCTCCAGGGACACCGCGAACGGGTCCACCTCCACCGGGGTACGGTAGGAGCCCCGCTCCACCACAGGCTCGCCCAGATCCACATCCTCCCGCTTGGCCAGAGCGCTGGCGCGCGCGATCTGCACCGCCAGCTGCGCCACGCGCGCCGCCTCGTCCTGGTCCAGACGGTGGCTGCTGGCAAACCCCCAGGCGCCGTCCGCCACCACCCGGACGCCGAACCCCACGTCCTCCGTCCAGCTGACCGCTTGCACCGACCCGTTCCGCACCAGCAACGACTGCTGGGTCGTCTCCACGACCCGCACGTCTGCGTACGCGGCCCCTGCCAGCTCTGCCGCATTCAGGACACGGGTGACCAACTCGTCCACCTCTGCACACCTCCTACTAAAGAATTCGGCGTCGCTCCCGCCTGCGCCTGCTGGCCTCCCATCGGGTGCACTAAACCTTCCTGGCCCCGCCCCCGTCTAGACCGGTCGGGACAGTCCACTGCCGCGCGCAGAGGGGAGAGCCATGCTCCGTGTGTCGGGACTCCCAACGCTGTTGGCTCTGGTGGTCGCCGCGATCCTCACCCCGACGGGTGCGTACGGCCAGCACCCTGGGCACCCCACAGTCCAGCCCACGCCCGAGGAGCGGGCGGCGGCGGAGCAGCTACTCGCGCAGGTGCGCGCCGCCCTCGGGCGGTATGCCGACCGGGGGGCGGCGGAAGCAGCCGGTTACCGGCAGAGCGGCCCATGGCGGTTCGTGACGTGGGGTCCGGCCCACTTCGCAAATCCGCGCTACCTCCGGGACGGCCGGCTTCTGGACCCGGAACGGCCAGAGGGGCTCGTGTACCTGCGGCTGGAAGACGGCCGGGACGTGCTATTAGGGGCTTTCTTCGTGGCCCCCCGCGGCCAAGGCCCTCGTCCGGGTGGACCGCTGACCGAGTGGCACACCCACGACTGCCACACCACCGACGGCAGGCGCCTCCGGTCCGAGGGCGGGGCCTGCCCTCCGGGTACGGTGTTCCGTCCGGCAAGGATGGAAATGCTGCACGTGTGGACGTTCGACAACCCGGACGGGCCGTTCGCACACGTGCTCACCCGACCCGCCATCCGTGCGGCCGTGGAGGCCGCCAGACGGTAGGGCCCTGTCCCCAGGGGACGGGCCCTTGGGACAAGGTCCCGGCGTCGGGCCTTTACTCACCGGGGGGCTTCGGGCGCGCGAGCACCCCGGGCCGTGCGACGATGGCTACCGTTCGTCGTACAGCCTCTCCCCGCGGTGCAACCGCCGTGCGATCTGGTACGTCTGCAACTGGGCGCGCCGCGTGGGCGCGTGCGCGGCCAGGTAGCGCACCGCCGCCACGAGGACGTGTTCGCGGGCCGCCGCCTCCCGCAGTCCGCTGAACTGTCGCGCGGCAGCCTCGATCATCTGGATCGTGTGGAAGTTGCGGTCTTCCCTCAGCAAGAGCGCGCCGAGTCGTGCCAGGAGCCGGTCCGGGTCTCCGCCACTGCGCAGGTACCGCGCCACGAGCTCCGCGGATGCGTCCACTTGCCCCTGGCGATCTAGCAGCGCTGCGAGCTCCTCCAGAAGCGATTCAGACTCTGCCGACAGCTCCGAGGGTTCGGGCAAAGGAGCCGGCGGCACGTTGAGGAAGCGGTCCAGGTAGACGCTCATGGCGGCGTCGAAGACGCCCCGGAGCAACTCCGCGGAGGGCGACCTGCGGAGCATCTGCTGCACGGCGTTCGCAAAGGAGAAGGTGTGTAGGGCCGTGTCCCAGTCCGAGAACTCGTTGGCGAGCGAGAAGTGGGCGACCCGGAGGGCTGCAGCGTACGCCACGGTGCCCGCGAGCTCGTCTTCGGTAGCCCCGTCCCGCACCGCCTCGAGCAGTGCCTGTACGACGGTGGCCGGCTCCTCTCCCAACACGGCTGTCACGATTCCGTCTCGGCCCTGCCAGGTAGCCCTCCGGCCACGTCCTGCCTCCAGCGCGGCAGGCAGGCGCTCGAACGCGCCCTCGAGGATCTCCACCAGGTCCACGGGATCTCGCCAGCGGCTCGACTCCTCCATACGGTCTGCCTCGGCGTAGGCGGGAGCGAGACTGGACAGGACCAGCTCAGCGAGGTCCCAGTTGCCGTCCGCCAGTGCCTCCAGCGCCTTGTTGGTGAAGTCCAGGAGGTGGCCGGTGCTCGCGTAGCGGTGGTCCGTAGCGGCGGCTCCCAGGAGGTCCGCCATCTGCCGCGGATCAGCGCCCGCGCGAAGCGCGGTGACGATGCACCGCTCAGCGGCCTCCGGGTCGCGTAGTGCGACGAAGTGCCGGAACCACCGGCGGAGGGTCTCGAGGTCCGGAACGCTTCCGGGAAGGGGACCCAGCGCAAAGCGCGGGGGTTCTCCCTCGGTGTCCGCGGCTACGGCAGAAATGCCGTGGTACAGGGCCAGGGGACGATCCTCGGGGTCGAGGAACCGCAGGAGGTTGCGCATGCAGGTGAGGATCACAAGCCCAGGCCCGAAGCCGCCACGGCGGTACCGCACGCCGAACT
>JBEQAH010000054.1:0-9694 GCA_041640435.1 bacterium
GCGCCACCTCCTGGGCCTCGCTGATCAGGGCGGCGTGGGCCGCGCTCGAGGCGGCCATAGCCAGCGCAAGGCTTGCAACCCAGCGGATCACGTCCGCAGGACGCCAGTTGGGCCTCGCCCGTTCGCTCCCGTTACCGGCCCGCACGGAAGACCCGGGCCGCCGCCTCAATCCGACGGAGGGCTTCCTCGAGGTTCTCGAGGCTGGTGGCGTAGGAGATCCGCAGGTATCCCCGGCCTGCCTGGCCGAAGGCGGTCCCGGCCAGCACCGCCACGCCGGCTTCCTCCAGCAGGTAACGGGCAAAGGCCCGGCCGTCGGGGTCCAGCTCGCTCACGTTGGGGAACGCGTAAAAAGCACCCTGCGGGAGGACGCACCGCACTCCTGGGATGGCGTTCAGCCCTGCCACCACCCGATCCCGTCGGCGGCGGAACTCCGCCACCATGGCCTCGACGCTCTCCTGGGGCCCCTCGAGGGCTGCGATCCCGGCCATCTGGGCGAAGGCGGCGGGGCACGAGTACACGTTCACCGCAAAGCGCGCCACCACCTCGGCGAGGGAGCGCGGCATCACGCCGTAGCCGAGCCGCCATCCGGTCATGGCGTACGTCTTGCTGAACCCGTCCAGGATCACCGTCCGCTCCCGCATCCCCGGAAGGGAGGCGATGCTGTGGTGCTCGGCGTCGTACAGGATCCGGCTGTAGATCTCGTCGGAGAGCACCCACGCACCGTACCGCAGGCACGCCTCCGCCACCACCTCCAGCTCCTCCCGCGACAACACCGACCCGCAGGGGTTGTGGGGCGAGTTCACGATCACCAGCTTTGTACGGGGTCCCACCTGGGAAGCGAGTTCCTCGGGGTCGGGTCGGAACGCGCGATCCTCCCGCAGCCGGATCGGTTTGGGGACCGCCCCCACCCACCGCACCAGGGACTCGTAGATGGGGAATCCGGGGTCGGGGTAGACCACCTCGTCACCTGGATCCACCAGGGCCAGCACGGTGAAGGCCATGACGGGTTTCCCGCCGGGTGTCACCACCACCTCCGAGGCATCCACGGGGATCCTGCGGGTGCGGGAGACGGCGCGCGCCACCGCTTCCCTCAGCTCCGGGATGCCCGGCGCGGGTGTGTAGTGGGTGTAGCCGCGGCGCAGCGCATCCACGGCGGCGTCGACCACGTGAGCCGGCGTGTCGAAGTCCGGCTCCCCGATCTCCAGGTGCACCACGGATCGGCCTGAGCGTTCCAGCGCGCGGGCCCGGCTCAGCACCTCAAAGGCTGTTTCCGTGCCCAGCCGCGACGCCACCGCGGACAGCGCCGGTTCCATGACCCCACCTCCTGTCCTACCGGGTGACCTGGGTGCCTGCCTCGCCGCGCGCTGCGGCCACAAGCAACTGCGGCGCGGTGATGGCCGCCCGGTTGCCTCCCGCCCGCAGGTAGCGCAGCACCGCCTCCACCTTGGGCCCCATGCTCCCGGGCGGGAAGTGCCCCTCGCGGAGGTATGCTTCCAGTTCGTCGGCCCGCACGCGGTCCAGCCACCTCTGCTCCGGCGTTCCGAAGTGCACCGCCACCCGTTCCACGTCCGTGGAGATCAAGAACAGGTCTGCGCCGAACGCCTCGGCGACCAGCGCCGAAGCCAGATCTTTGTCCACGACCGCCTCCACCCCGACGAAGCTGCCGTCGGGCTGGCGCACCACGGGGATCCCTCCACCTCCGGCCGCGACCACCACGTACCCCTCCTGCACGAGGAGGCGGGCGGCTTCGACCTCGACCACCTCCAGCGGCCGCGGGGAGGGGACGACCCGGCGCCATCCGCGCGCCTGGCGGACCATCCGCCAACCCAATTCGGCCTGCAGGGTCTTCGCTTCCTCGTCTGTGTAGTAGGGGCCCACGGGCTTCGTGGGCTGCGAGAAGGCCGGGTCGCGCACGTCCACCACGACCCGGGTCACCAGCACGGCCACGGGCCTGCGCACGCCGGGACGGACAAAGGCCCGCTCCAAGCTCTCGAGGATGAGGTAGCCGATGCTGCCCTGGGTCTGCGCGTCCAGCACGTCCAGGGGCAGGCGGGGCAACAGTCCGGCCCGGGCGGCCACTTCCGACCGCAGGAGGTTGAAGCCCACCTGCGGCCCGTTGCCGTGGGTGATGACCAGGCGCCAGCCGTCTGCCACCATCTCCGCGAGCTGCGCCGCCGTTTCCCGGAGGGTTTCGCGCTCTGATTCCACGGAGACGTCCTGCTCGCTGCGCAGCAGCGAGTTCCCGCCGATGGCCACCACCGCCAGCCCGCGCACGCGGGTAGTCTTCGGCAACGGCCCGAGGGTTCCCTGGCGGCGAGGCGGACTGTGCTTCGCTATACTGCCCGAAGGGAACGAGGGAACGCGTCGGGAGGTGAGCGCGATCCAGGTCCTGCGGGTGGTGCACTACGGGCTCGGGCCCATCGGGCTTGGTGTGGCGCGGGTGCTGCTGGACCGTCCCCGGGTGCGGGTGGTGGGCGCCGTGGACGCCTCCCCGGACCTCCAGGGCCGCGACCTGGGCGAGCTGTTGGACCGCGAACCCGTCGGCGTCACCGTGGTGGGAGCCGCCGAGGCGGTCCCGCAGGCGGATGTGGTGGTGCACGCCACCCAGTCCCGCCTGGTCCAGGTGGAACCCCAGATCCTGGAACTGGTGTCCCGCGGGAGTAACGTGGTGTCCACCTGCGAGGAGCTCAGCTACCCGTGGTTCCACCACAAGGCGAGCGCGGAGCGGATTCATGAGGCGGCCCGTGCCGCGGGCGTCACGGTGACCGGGGTGGGCGTGAACCCCGGGTTCGTGATGGACCTGTTGCCGGTCATCCTGAGCGCTCCGTGCCGCAGCGTCCAGCGGGTTACTGTGGAGCGCAGAGTGGACGTCCGGGCCCGGAGGCTCCCCCTCCAGCGCAAGGTGGGAGTGGGCATGACCGAGGACGAGTTCCACGCGGCGGTACAGGCGGGCCTGGTCGGCCACGTGGGGCTCGGCGAGTCGGTGGCCATGATCGCCGCAGGGCTGGGCTGGACGGTGGAAGCCATCGTGGACCAGGTGCGGCCCGTGGTGCGAGATGGGCGGGTTGAAGGGCTACGCCAGTCCGCGACGGGCGTCGTGGACGGTCAGGATCGTCTGCGACTGGATCTCACCATGGCCCTGGACCTCGAAGATCCGCTGGACCGGGTGCGGATTGAGGGCGATCCCTCGCTAGTGTCCGAGATCCCCGGCGGGCTGCACGGCGACGTGGCCACGTGTGCCCTGGTGGCCAACGCGCTCCCCCTCGTGCACGCGGCGCCCCCGGGGCTGCGGACGGTTCTGGAGCTACCTCCCTTGCGCTTTACGGGCTGACCGAGGCCGGCCGGGCCTCCGGCACCGCCATGGCCACGGCAACGGCGGACACCTCGGCTGCACCCGCGGCCCGCAGCGTGCGCGCGCACTCCGCGAGGGTACTCCCCGTGGTGACCACGTCGTCCACCAGCACGAGCCGCAATCCCCGCGCCTCCGCCAAGGCCCGGAAGGCGCCCCGCACGTTGCGCCTTCGCTGCTCTTCGTCCAGCTCGATCTGGGAGGGCGTGTCCCGCACGCGGACCAGGGCCCGCACCGTGGGCTTCCCCACAGCCCCTCCGAGCCTGCGGGCCAATTCCTCGGCCTGGTTGAAGCCCCGCTCCGCCTGCCGCCGGGGGTGCAGGGGGACCGGCACCAGGGCGTCGAGCGCGCAGAGCACCGGGTCCGTTCGCACCACTTCTAGGAGCGCGTCGCCAAGAGGTTCAGCTAGGGCCAGCCTGTCCCGGTACTTGAGCGCGTGGACTGCGTCCCGCAGCCGACCCTCGTACCGGCCGAAGGCGCGCACCCGCAGCCGGTTCAGCCCCTGGCGGCACGGCGTGCAGGTGAACATCAGGTCCACCGGACCCCTCAGTGGCCGTCCGCACACCTGGCAGATGGGAGGGGAGATGCGCGGGAAGCTGGCCCAGCAGACCCCGCACAGCGGGAACTGGTCCGGCGCGCCGCACACCTGGCACCGGGGCGGGAACAGGAGGTCCAGCGCCGCCTGGACCCACGGCCCCACCGCCCGCGCCAGCACCTCCGCCATCCCACGAATGAACGCGCGGCCGACCGGATCCGGGCGGTGCCCGCCTATCGGCTGGCGTCGGCCAGGGCCTCCTTGAAACTCCGCAGCGCCTCCACGTGCTGTTCCGGTGCGCTGAACCCGCACCGCATGGTGTTGACGGCCAGGTGGGTTCCGCCGAGGGAGCGCCACGTGTCCACCGCCTCAGCCCACGTGTCAGGCGGCGTACTCCCGAGGTGGAGCCGGCCTTCGATCCCGAACCCCTCCGGGTCCCGTCCGGCCTCCCGCACGTAAGCCCGCACCTGCTCGACCGTGGCGCGGGCCTGAGGGCTCGGCGCGAGCTGGGAGATCCAGCCGTCCGCGATGCGCGCGAGCCGCCGCAGCGCCGGCTGCGCACTTCCGCCCATCCAGATGGGGATCGGCCGCTGCACGGGCAGGGGGCTGAGCCCGGCTCCCCGCACGCGGTGGTACCGGCCTTCGAAGTCCACCAGGGGCTGGGTCCACAGCAACCGCAACAACGCCACCTGCTCTTCGATGCGGCGGCCGCGGTTCTGGAAGTTCTCGCCCAGCGCTTCGTACTCCACCGGGTTCCAGCCCAGCCCCACGCCCAGCCGGAGCCGCCCGCCACTCAGCACATCCACCTCTGCGGCTTGTTTGGCCACCAGCACCGTCTGCCGCTGGGGCAGGATCACCACCCCAGTGGTGAACTTCAGCTTCCGGGTCACAGCAGCCAGGAACCCGAACAGCACGAAGGGTTCGTGGAACGGCGACTCGTGGGTATAGGGGGGCTGGCGGCCCAGGTCCTTCAGGCGCTCCGGGTGGGCCCCCAGCACGTGTTCGTACGCCAGCAGGTAGTCGTAACCCAGCTCTTCCACCGCCTGCGCGTACGCCCGGATGGCGCCGGGGTCAACTCCGATCTCGGTCTGCGGGAAGACGGCGCCGAGCCACACCCCTCTACCTTCGCTCTTTGTGAGCCCCCACACCTACGTCCCCTCCTCCCACGACTCCAGGTAGCGGCGCTGCTCGGGCGTGAGCTCGTCCACGCGCACGCCCAGGGCGTCCAGCTTCAGCGCCGCCACCTGCCGGTCGATGGTCTCGGGGACCGGGTACACCTGCGGGACCAGGTCCTCGGCGGACCGGGCCAGCCACTCCACGCACAGGGCCTGGTTCGCGAACGACATGTCCATCACCGCCGCGGGGTGGCCCTCGGCCGCCGCCAGGTTCACCAGCCGCCCTTCCGCCAGCAGGTACAGGCGTCGCCCGTCAGCCAGGGTGAACTCCTCCACGTGCTCCCGCACTCTGCGGCGCCGCACGCTCACCTCCCGCAGAGCGGCCGCGTCGATCTCCACGTCGAAGTGGCCCGCATTCGCCAGCACCGCGCCGTCCCGCATGACCTCGAAGTGCTCCCGCCGGATCACACCGCGGTTTCCGGTGACGGTGACAAACACCTCGCCGCGGCGGGCGGCTTCCGCCATGGGGAGCACGGGAAAGCCGTCCATCACCGCCTCCAGGGCCGCCAGCGGGTCCACCTCCGTGACCACCACGTGGGCGCCCATCCCGCGGGCCCGCGCCGCCACCCCGCGGCCGCAGCTCCCGTACCCGCACACCACCACGGTGCGGCCTGCCAGCAGCAGGTTGGTGGCCCGCAGGATCCCGTCCACCGCGGACTGGCCTGTGCCGTAGCGGTTGTCGAACCAGTGCTTGGTCTTCGCGTCGTTCACCGCCACGATGGGGTAGCGGAGCGCGCCGGAGCGGGCCATGGCCCGCAGGCGCACCACCCCCGTGGTAGTCTCCTCCGTGCCGCCCCGCACGCCCGCCAGCACGTCGGTTCGGTGGCGGTGCAGGGTGGTGACCAGGTCCGCCCCGTCGTCCAGGGTCAGGTGAGGCCGGGTGTCCAGGACCTGCTGGATGTGCCGGTAGTAGGTGTCGCGGTCCTCCCCCCGCACCGCGAAGGTGGGGATCCCGTACTCCACCACCAGGGCCGCGGCCACGTCGTCCTGGGTGGAGAGGGGGTTGCTGGCGCACAGGGCGACCTCTGCGCCCCCTGCGGCCAGGGTGCGCGCGAGGTTCGCGGTCTCCGTGGTCACGTGCAGGCACGCAGCCACCCGCAGGCCCTCAAGGGGACGTTCCCGGGCGAACCGCTCGCGGATGCGGCGCAGCACGGGCATCTGAGCCTCCGCCCACTCCACCCGCAACACCCCCGCGGGCGCAAGACTCCGGTCCTTGACGTCTGATTGCACGGCTGCCCTCCGGGGAAGATGGGCCCTACTCGATAAAGTCCTTGAGCCGCTTGCTGCGGGAGGGGTGGCGGAGCTTGCGCAGCGCCTTCGCCTCGATCTGGCGGATGCGCTCGCGGGTGACCCCGAACTCCCGGCCCACCTCCTCCAGCGTCCGGGGCCGGCCGTCCTCCAGGCCGAACCGCAGCTTGAGGACGTTGCGCTCCCGGGCCGTGAGGGTCTCCAGCACCCCCTCCAGCTGCTCCTTGAGCATGGTGTAGCTGGCGGCCTCCGCGGGCGCCAGGGCGTCCGCGTCCTCGATGAAGTCGCCCAGATGGCTATCTTCCTCCTCGCCGATGGGAGTCTCGAGGGAGATGGGCTCCTGGGCGATCTTCATGATCTCCCGGACCCGCTCCACCGGGAGCTTCATCTCCTCCGCGATCTCCTCCGGCGTGGGCTCGCGCCCCTTCTGCTGCAGCAACTGGCGCGAGATCCGCACCAGTTTGTTGATGGTCTCCACCATGTGCACGGGGATCCGGATGGTCCGGGCCTGGTCGGCCAGCGCCCGGGTAATGGCCTGCCGGATCCACCAGGTGGCGTAGGTGCTGAACTTGAAGCCCTTGCGCCAGTCAAACTTCTCCACCGCGCGGATCAGGCCCAGGTTGCCCTCCTGGATGAGATCCAAAAAGAGCATCCCCCGGCCCACGTACTTCTTGGCGATGGCCACCACCAGGCGGAGGTTTGCCTCGATGAGCTTGCGCTTGGCCTCCTCGTCCCCGCGCTCCATGCGCTTGGCCAGGTCCACCTCCTCCTGGGCGGTGAGCAGGGGCACCCGGCCGATCTCCTTCAGGTACATGCGGACGGGGTCGTCGATGGAGATCCCTTCCAGGGGCTCCAGCTCTGCGGCTTTCTCCTGCTCTTCCTCTTCGTCTTCGCTGTCCTTGACGGTGATCTCCATCTCCTGGAGCAGGTTGAACACCCGCTCGCTCTCCTCGGTGTTCTGCTCCACCGCGGGGATCGCTTTGACGATCTCCTCGTACAGCAAAAAGCCCTTCTTGCGGCCCAGCTCGATGAGCTCCCGCAACTCCGGCGAGAGGTCGTCGCTGAGGGGCCGCACGTCCACCACGGCCTTCTTGCGCGCGGGGGCCGAACGTTGCGTCTTTTCCCGGCTCATGGCCATCCCTCGATCCGGATCCGACGATCCACCCCGGTGGAACGACCGGCGGGTCCGGTTTCCTCCCGCTACTCCACCAGCGCCTTCAACTCCTCCTGGATGGCGCGGACCCGCTCCAGGTCCCCGGCCCGCTCCGCCGCGGCGATCTTCGCCACCAGCTCCTCGCGCCTCCTGCGGCGCTGCTCGGCGCGGATCCGCCCCACCCACCCCTCCACGTCGGGCCGGGGCGGTCGGGGCCCGAACAGCAGCTGGTCCAGCACGACCCGCGCCCCGTGCGACAGCGCCTCCCGCACCGCGTGCACGTCCCCGGTCCATCGCAACGCTGCAAAGATCTCCCGGTGGTGGGGGTCCTGGAAGTCCTCCTCCCGGAGGGCTGTCGCCCCCCACACACGCGCGGAGTCCTCGTCTAGCATCCGCTGCAGCAGGTGCCCCTCTGCGGCCTGCTGCGCGTCCCCGGTCCGCGCCGCCATCCGCACCGGGTCGGCCCCCGGGGCCGCCCGCACGCCGGCCCGGCGCAGGGCGCGCAGCCGTGCGCGCACCGCGTCCTCCGGGACTCCCAGGCGCTGGCTGAGCTGAGCGATGTGCTCGGACCGAGCGACGTCGTGGCGGACGCTGGCGATCAACGGGAGAACTTCGTCGACCACCCGCGCCTTCCCTTCTGCCGTGGGCGGGTGGCGGCGGAGGCTGTGCTCCAGGACGAACCGGACCAGGGGCACCGCCCGTTCCACCAGACGCCGCAGGGCGTCCGGGCCGTGCTGGCGCAGGAAGCTGTCCGGGTCGTGGCCTTCGGGCAGAACCGCGGCGAAGGCCTCCAGGCCCGCCTCCTCGAACAGCGGAACCGCCCGCTCGGCGGCCCTTCGCCCGGCTTCGTCGGAGTCATAGACGAGGACCACAGCCTGGGTGAACCGGCGCAGGAGCGCCACCTGGTCCCGGGTCAGGGAGGTGCCGAGGGTGGCCACAGCCTCGAGGACGCCGTACTGGTGGCAGGCCAGGACGTCCATGTACCCCTCCACGACCAGCGCCCGGCCGGCGGGGCGGATGGCTTCCCGCGCCAGGTGCAGCCCGTAGAGGGTGGAGCCCTTCCGGAACAGCGGGCTATCTCGGGAGTTGAGGTACTTGGGGGAGTCCTCGTCCCGTAGTGCCCGGCCCCCGAAGGCCACCGGCCGTCCTTGCAGGTCACAGATAGGGAAGAGCAGCCGGCCCCGAAAGGTGTCGTACCAGCCACCCTCAGCCCGCGCGCTCACCAGCCCAAGCCGTTCCAGGAAGGCTCCATCGTACCCCTGCTCTGTGAGGTGCTCAAGCAGCCGATCCCAGCTCTCCGGCGCGTAGCCCAGGCGGAAACGGCGGCGGGTCTTGTCGTCCACACCCCGACGGTCCAGGTACGCGCGACCGACCCGGCCTGCCTCGGGGTGTTCCAGGATCCGCTCGTAGAACCGTGCCGCGGCGTCCACCGCCCGCAGCAACCGCTCCCACTCCCCGGGCCGGGGTTCCTGCTCCTCCAACGGCACACCGGCCCGCCTGGCCAGCTCCCGCAGCGCCTCCGGAAAAGACATCCCGTGCAGGCGCATGACGAACTCGAACACATCGCCGCCCGCCCCGCACCCGAAGCAGTAAAAGAGCCCCCGCTCGCGATCCACGGTGAAGCTCGGGGTCTTCTCGCTGTGGAACGGACACAGGCCCACGTACCGCTTACCCTGCTTGCGCAGGGTCACGTAGGTCCCCACGAGCTCCACGATGTCCGTGCGGCTGCGCACGAGCTCCCGGACCCCACTTCCACTCATGGCGAATATATGTTCGCCTCCACGGCCGCCTCGAGCAACCGGGCGGCTGGGCCGAGCTCAGCGGAACAGCGGGGCGAACACCAGTGCGACCACGGTCATGAGCTTGATCAGGATGTTGAGGGACGGGCCAGCGGTATCCTTGTAGGGATCGCCCACGGTGTCGCCGATGACCGCAGCCTTGTGCGCGTCGGATCCCTTGCCGCCGTAGTGACCCTCCTCGATGAACTTCTTCGCGTTGTCCCACGCCCCGCCGCTGTTGGCCAGGTACAGGGCGAGCGGCACGCCCGTTACGATGGCCCCGCCGAGCAGCCCTCCCAGCGCCTCCTTACCCAGCGCGAACCCCACCACGAGCGGCACGGCCACGGCCGCAAGCCCGGGCACCAACATCTCCCGCAGAGCCCCCGCGGTGGCGATGTCCACGCACCGGGCGTACTCCGGCCTGGCCCTGCCCTCCAGAAGGCCCGGGATCTCCCG
>JBEQAH010000055.1:0-9581 GCA_041640435.1 bacterium
GGCTCGCCATCCTCCTCGTGGGCCTGTACGACGACCTCCGCCAGGTATCCGGCCGCGTCAAATTCCCCCTCGTCTACCTGGCCGCCGCGGTGCCCGTCGCCTTCGGGCTCACCACGCCCTTCGTCACTAATCCCCTCACGGGCCAGCTCACGCCGCTCGGGGTGTGGGGTCAGGCCTTCACCGTCTTGTGGATCGGCTCGGCCGCCATCGCCATGAACTCCATCGACGGGGTGGACGGGCTCGCAGCGGGGATCGCGGTCATCGTGGCCGCCACCTTCTTCACTGCGGGTCTGGTGCGCGGGACGGCCCTCCCCATGCTCGTCCTGTGCGCCGCCGTGGCGGGTAGCGCCTTGGCCTTCCTCCGGTACAACTTCAACCCGGCCCGGGTGATCATGGGAGACAGCGGGGCGCTGCTGCTGGGCTACCTGCTGGGTGCCCTGTCCGCCGCCGGGCTGTTCAAGACCCTGACCGCGTTGTCCCTGGCCGTCCCCCTGCTGGCCATGGGGGTCCCCATTTTCGACACGGCGTTCGCAATCCTGCGGCGCCTTCGCCGCCGCGTGTCGGTATTCCAGCCGGACCGGGGACACGTGCACCACCGCCTGCTGGACCGGGGCCTGTCCCAGCGGCAAGCGGTGTTGCTCCTGTACGGCACCACCGCCCTGTTGGGAGCCTTGAGCCTGGCCCTGTCCGGGTGGGTGGATCGTTGGATCCCGCTGAGCGTGGCAGGCCTTCTGGCTGCCGCCCTCTGGGTCACCGCCCGGCGGTTCGGCCTGCGAGCCCGAAGCCCGTGACCTCCCCCATCCCGGTGCTGGCCGTGGTGGGTACCCGGCCGGACGCCGTCAAGATGGCGCCCGTGGTGAAGGCCCTGGAGCAGGACCGCGATTTCCGTCCCATCCTGGTGGCCACGGCCCAGCACCGCGAGATGCTGGACCAAGTGCTGCGGTTATTTGACCTCAAGCCTCACGTGGACCTGGACGTGATGCGGCCCCGGCAGTCCCTGACAGAGGTCACGGTCCGAACCCTGGAGGGACTCGATCGCGTGCTGGCCCGCGAGCGTCCGGCCCTGGTGCTGGTCCAAGGAGACGCGGCACCCTGTTTCTGCGGTGCCCTGGCAAGTTACTACCACCGGATCCCCGTCGGACACGTGGAGGCCGGGCTGCGGACGCGCGACAAGTACCGCCCCTTCCCCGAGGAGCTGTACCGCCGGATGACCGCCGCCCTGGCAGACCTGCACTTCGCTCCGACCCCGTGGGCGCGGGACAACTTGCTGCACGAGGGTTGCGACCCGCAGACCGTTCACGTCACCGGCAACACCGTGATCGACGCCCTGCAGGCCATCGCGCCCCGTGTGCGGCCCGAAGGGCTGCCCCCCCTTGACCCCCACCGCCGGCTGTTGCTGGTGACCGCGCACCGAAGGGAGAACTGGGGCGAGCCCCTGCGAAGGATCTGCGAAGCGGTGCGGGAGCTCGTCGCGCGCTTCCCGGACGTGGAGGTGGTGTTCTCCGTACACCGCAACCCGGTGGTGCGGGAGGTGGTTCACGCGGTCCTGGGCGGGGTGGAGCGCGTGCACCTGGTGGACCCACCGGACTACGGACCGTTCGTGTACCTGGAACAGCGGGCCTACCTGATCCTCACGGACTCCGGGGGCGTCCAGGAGGAGGCGCCGGCGCTCGGCACACCCGTGCTGGTCCTGCGGGACACCACGGAGCGGCCGGAGGGCGTCGCAGCAGGGGCGGTGCGCTTGGTGGGAACCGACCGGGAGCGGGTTGTGGCGGAAGCCGCTCATCTCCTTTTGGATTCCGCCTCTCACCGTGCCATGGCCACCGCCACCAATCCGTACGGCGACGGGCGGGCGGCCCGGCGGATCCTGCAGATCCTGCGGGTGCACTTCGGCCTGAGCCGGGAGCTGCCCGAGCCCTTCCAACCCGCGAACCTTTGAGCCCGCCCGCCCGTAGGAGTAGCATGGAGAGCGCCATGCGGTTTGTCGCGATCGTCCTGGTGGCGGCGTGGGTCGCCGCCGCGGTGGCCCCCGCAGACGTGGTTCGGGCCAGCGTGGGTGGCGTCGTGGTGGATCTCGTCCGGGCGGGGGAGGCGGTGGACGAGGGTGCGCCCCTCGTGTGGGTGCGCACCGTCACCAAGCCGCGGGAGGTGGCCGCGCGTGCACCGCGGTCGGGGACCGTATTGGAGGTCCTGGTGCAGGTGGGCGCGCGCATCCAAGTGGGCGACCCCGTGGTCCGGCTGGGCCCGTAGCTGCAGTCCGCCCTCCCGCGCTCCGCCCGCGGGGGTCGTGCGAGGGCTGTGCTAGCATGGGTGGAGACTCGCCGCGAGGTGCACCGCATGCGCAGAGGGCTTGCGTGGGGATCCGCTTTAGTGCTGCTCGCCACGTTCTTCCTCCCGGCTTCTTGGGCGCAGGGGGAGGGGCAGGTCTTTCCCCTCAGCCAGATCCGCCCGGGGATGCGCGGCGTGGGTCGGACGGTGGTCCAGGGCACGCGGGTGGAGGAGTTCGGCTTTGAGGTGTTGGGTGTCACCGAAGGCCCGCCCGGACGTCTGGTGCTGTTCCGCGGCTTCGGGCCGGTGATCCAGCGCAGCGGCGGGACCGCCTCGGGCATGAGTGGGAGCCCCCTGTACCTGGAGGGGCGGTTCGCGGGTGCAGTCTCGTACGGATATCGCTTTGCGGGCCCGGACAGCAACCTAGGGCTGTTCACGCCTGCGGAGACCATGCTGGCGATCCTGCGGGACGAAGTGCAGGAACAACGCGCCACAGGCACGTTGCGGCTGCGCCAGCCGGTTCGCCTGGGCGGGCGATGGGTCCAGGAGGTGGCTGTGGTGGATCCACGGGAGCCGGTGGTAGGATCTCGCCCCGCCTTCGTGCCCGCGGCGGGCACCCTTCTCGTGTCCGGCGTCAGCGACCGCGCCTTCCGGCTGCTGCGCGACACCTTGCGGTGGGCGGATGTGGTCCCGGTGCAGAGTTACGGAGGCACCAGGCGGTTCCCCACACCCCCCCTGGTACCCGGGAGCGCGGTGGGCGTAGCCCTGGTGCGCGGGGACGTCAACGTGTGGAGCATCGGGACCCTGTCCTATCGCCGCGGTGACCGCTTCCTGGCCTTTGGCCATCGGATGTTCGGGTTCGGCCCGGTGGAGTATCTACTCACCACCGCCTACGTGCACACCGTGGTCCGAAGCCCGCAGTTCCCGTTCAAGGAAGGGGACGTGGGTGAGGCGGTGGGGACTGTCACGCAGGACCGCCTGGCGGGGTTGGCAGGCTCAGTGGGGCGTCTCCCGAGGGTGTTCAACGTGACGGTGACGGTGGTGGATCAGGATGCTGGCCGGACGGTCCACCGGAGCGCACAGATGATCCGGCGGCCCGACCTGGCCCAGCTGCTCGCGCCCCAGGTGGCCCTGGCTGCGGTGGAGAACGCCTGGGACGCCGCCGGTGGAGGCACCGCGGAGGTCCGCATCAGCGCCCGCGGAGGAGGGCTACCGCGGCCCGTGGAGAGGACCAACATGTTCTACAGCGCGCGCGACCTCGCCGCGGCCGCGGTGCTGGACGTGCCGGACGCGGTGCGGTTTTTGTTCGGCAACGAGTACGGCTCGGTGGTGCCCGTGGACCTGAACGTGGAGGTGCGGCTGACCCGCGCGCGCAGAACCGTATCCGTGTTGGGCGCGGAGGTGGCAAGCCGGACCGTGAGCCAGGGGGGGCGGCTGCGCGTGCGGCTGCGCCTGCAGCCTTTCCAGGCCGCCGAGCCCGTCACCCAGACGGTGGAGGTCGAGGTCCCGCGCAACTTCCCCCGGGGGCCGGCTCTGCTGGTGGTGGGCAGCGCAGGGATCCAGCGGGATGACACGCCGCCCGCGGCCCTGCTGGCCCACAAGCTGGAGAGGGAGCCTCCTGCGGCCGGCTTCCCCGGCCTCAGCGAGGCGCTGGAGTTCTTTGAGGACTTCGGGCGCAACACGGACGTCTTGCTCCAGCTCATCCCCGTGGGGGTGCCTCCCAGCGACGACCCCCAGCGGCGGTTCATCTATTTCGACGAGTTCGCGGGCCGCTTGGTGCGCACACAGTGGGTGGTGAAGGGAGAACAGGTCGTCCCCATCGTGGTGGAGTAACCTCCGTCTGCGCCGCGGCGGAATGCGCCGGCGGTGCGTTCCCGAGGGCGCGCCGTGGGTAGGACGTGGGCCGTAGCGGGCGTGCTGGCCGCGGTGCTGCTGGGGCTGGTCGTCGTCACCGCCGCGGCACTTCGCAGCCCCGCCTTCGAGTCGTGGGCCGCCCGGCTCGTGGCGCGGGCGCTGACGGAGGCCACGGGCCAGCCCGCGTCCGTGGGCCGGGTCCGGGTGGATTTGGGCGGCGCCACCGCACACCAGGTCCGGCTCGGCGCTGGGGTCCTCAAGGTCCGGCAGGTGCGGGTGGAGTGGGACGTCTGGCACCTTGCCACAAGTCTTGCGCGCGGCCGGGTCGGCACAGACGGGGTGCGCCGCATCCTCCTGGACGCGCCGGTGGTCGCTGTCGTCCGCGACCCGCGGGGTCGGTGGAACTTGGAGGAATTCTTCCGGCCGGTGGAAATCGGCCCGGGCCGTCCTGAAGAGGCGCTGCGCGCAGAGGTGCGGTTCCGCGGGGGGACGGTGTACTTCCTGGACCGCCAGTCGAAAGACTTCCGCGCGCTGGCCTCCGGGCTCACGGGGCGCCTGCTCCTTGCTGACCTCCCCCTGCTGCGGCTTGAGCTGTCCGGGTCCGTGCAGGCCGGGCACGGCGCGCGGGCTTCCGCATCGGGGTGGGTGCATGTCCAGGACGGTATGCTGGACCTCGCTGTGGCGGTGGATCGCCTGCCGGTGCGGCCTTGGGCGGACTACCTGCTCCCAAACCCGCGGTGGCGGGCGCTCGAAGGACAGCTCACCGGCCGCTTCCGGCTGTACGGCAGCGCTCTCCGGCTCCAGGTGCGGGGGGTGGCTCAACTGGTCGGGGTGAGGGTGCACCTGGTCCGGGAAGGGATCCCCCTGCAGGTCAGGCGGGGAGCGGTGGAGGTGGACGGCCCGCTGCTCACGGTGCGTGAGCTGCAGGCCCGGGTGGGCGTATCGGAGTTCTCGGTCCGTGGCCAGGTGCGGCTCGCAGGGTCAGGCGCGGTGGCCCTGGAGGTGGATGCCCGGGGTGCAGACCTCTCGTTGATCAGGCGGCTGCTGCCGGCAGGCCAGGTGGCGGCCAGCGGCCGCTTGAACGGCCGCGTGCGGGTCTTGGGGCCGCCGGACGCGCTGCGCGTGGAGGGAAGTGTGCACACACCGCTGCTCGACCTGGGATCTCTAAGGCTTGAGGAAGCGCACGCCCACCTGCGCTACGGGAGCGGGCTACTTTCGCTCCGCGAGGCCTCCGCCCGGGTCGCGGGGGGAGCCGTGAGTGGAGACGCGTTGGTCGCCGCCTCCTCCGAGCTGAGATTCCTCGCCGTGGGGGAGTTTGCGCACGTGCCCAGTGAGGTGGTCGCGGCCCTGGGCCTGGATCTGCCGCTTCGAGCGCGCCTTTCCGGCGCCGTGGTGGCCGCAGGCACCCCTGGCGCTCCTGAGCTGTCCGGGGTGGTGAAAGGGTTCGCCGGGTGGGTATCGGGCCAGCGCGTAGACGCCCTGGAGGCCCTCTTCAGCTACGAGCAGGGCGCCCTCACGTTGTCGGCGGCCCGCGCCGGGCACGAACAGGCGTCGGTGTGGCTGTGGGGTCGGGTTCAGGGCACGTCGCTCGGCCTGGACGTGGTGGCGCATGCGCTGCCGGTCGCAGACCTCGCCCGAGCTGCGGGGGTTCATCTGGAAGCGGGAGGGCTGCTGGCTGGTGCGGGCAGGCTTATTGGAACGCCAGGAGCTCCGATGTTCACCGGGAGCGTGCTGTGGGAAGCTGGCCGGGCCGGTCCGCTGGGGTTCGAGTCGGCCACCGCGGAGGTCCGGGTGTCCGCGGAGCGGGTGGAAGCGCGGCGCCTGGGTGTCCTAGACGGTCCGGCGGTTTACCGCGGGGCCGTGGCGTTAGAGGGGGACGCTGTGCGCGCGCAGGTGTCCGCAACGGGCGCCCGCGCCGAGAGGCTGCTCAGCCTTGCGGGCATAGATCTCCCTGTGGCGGGCGAAGTCTGGGGAGAGTTGGAAGTGGGCGGCACCACCAGCAGTCCTCGGGTCACCGGACGGGCCTTCCTTCTGGAAGGACAGGCGGGTGTGGTGGCGGTGGACCGCGCGCAGGCTCAGTTCAGGTGGACCCCCGAGCAGCTGGCGCTCGAGGAGCTTGTGGTGCGGTCCCGCGCGTTCCAGCTGCGCGCCCGCGGACTGGTGGACCGCACAGGTGCGATTCGCCTGCAGGCGGAGGTGGACCCGCTGGTCCTGGAGCAGCTCGCCTTGCTCCAGAACCCCTTCCTGCGGCTTGAGAGCGCCGTGCGGTTGCGTGGCGAGGTGACCGGCACTGTCCAGAGGCCTCGCGTGGACGTTGAGGTGGACGGGGCCGCCGTGCGCCTCAACGGACAGCGGTTCGATCGCATCAGCGGGCGGGTGGTGTGGTCGGGCGGCACCCTTCTGGCGGACCCGGTGCGGCTGGAGCTCGGCCGGTCCAGGTACACGCTCGCGGGCCGCCTGGAGCTTCAGCCCGCGCCCACCGCGGACCTTGTGCTGGACGTACACGGCGCGCGGCTGCAGACCCTTCTCGGGATGGCGGGCGTCTTGCTGGACGCAGACGGCTGGCTGTCCGGCCGCCTGCGGATGACCGGACCTCTCTCGAACCCCAGGGCGGTGCTGGACGTTTCCTTGGTGGACGGCCGTTACCACCGGTACCCGATCCCCTCCGGGTCGGGGAGACTGGCTTTGGAGCAAGGCCGCGTGGAGCTGCGCGAGGTGGAGCTCGTGGGGCGTCGGGGAAGGGTCCGCGCGCAGGGGATCTTGAACCCGGGCGGCGAGAGCGAGGTGGAGGTGGGTGGCGTAGGCCTGGAGGCGGAGGCGCTGCGCCAGGCCCTGCGCCTGGGACTTCCGCTTTCGGGGACCCTGGACTTCACCGTGCAGCTCAGCGGCACCTCCCAGGACCCCACGGTGGGTCTTGCGCTGGAGGCGCAGAACGTGGGCGTGGGCGAAAGCGGTGCGGATCGCATCACCGCCCAGGCCTTCTACCGGGCCGGTTACTTGCAACTGGAGCAGATGCTCATTGAGGAAGCCGGGCACCGCCTGCGGGCGCGCGGCCGGCTCCCTCTCGACCCGCGCAGTTTCCGGCCGGACCCGGCAAAGCCCGTAGAACTGCAGGTGTCCACGGACAGGATGGACCTCAGCGTGCTGGAGATCCTGCTGCCCGGGGTCCGGTCTGCGCAGGGGCCCTTCGAGGCCAGCGTGCGCGTGGGCGGCACGGTGGCTGTACCCGAGCTGCAGGGGTCCGTGCGCGCGGAGGGGGGCCGGGTAGAGCTCGCGGGCCTTGCGCCTGCGCTTGAGGGCGTATCGGTGGACGTCACCTTCGACCAGTCTCGGGCGCGGCTGAACCGCTTTCGGGCAGACTTAGGCGGTGGCGCGGTGGAGGCCGCGGGCGAAGCGACCTTCGAAAACTTGCGGCCGCAGCGGTACGAGGTGGCGGGGACTGCGTCGCGGGTCCGGCTTGAAGCCCTGCCGTACTTCCGGGGACAGGTGGACGGCCGTCTTGTCCTGCGGGGGACGGCACAGCGGGCAGAGCTGTCCGGCCGCCTTACGCTGTCCGCAGGCGACCTCGTGGCCGCGCCGCCTGCAGGGGCGGGAGCAGGGCCAGCGGGCTTCCCCCTCGCTCTGGACGTGGATGTGGTGGCTGGCGAGGGGTTGCACGTGGTGGCGGGCCCCGTGCGGCTTGCGGTAAGCGGGGCGGTGCACGTGGGTGGTACTCCGGCCCGTCCCGCGCTGTCGGGGACCGTGACGGGCCGAGGGGGCGAGTACCGCGCCTTTGGCGCCACCTTCGTGGTCGAGGAGGGAACCGCGGTCTTCCAGGAGTTCCGGGGCGCAGAGCCACTGCTGAGCGCGCGGGCGCGCACCCGGGTCGCGGACGTGACCGTGTTCGTGCACTTGAGCGGGACGCCGGGGCAGTTGCAGGTGAGTCTCTCCAGCGACCCCGAGCTCCCGCACGACCGGATCGTTCAGCTGCTGGCGACCCAGGCAGGGATCCAGCAGGCGCTGGCGGGGGATGTGGAGGCGTTGCTGCGCCAGCAGCTGGCGCGCTTCTTGCTGGGCGAGTTCGAAGTGCGTCTGCGGCAGCTGCTGGGCCTGTCGGAGCTCAGGATCGAGTACGACCTCCAGAAGCCCCTGCGGCTGCGGCTTGGGCGCTTCCTCGTGGAGAACCTGTACCTCACCCTGACCACGGTGTTCGACACGGAGACGCAGTTCCTGTGGGCGCTGGAGTATCGGTTCGCACGGCACTACGCGCTCGCATTCAGCCACGACACCTCGGGCGTGTGGATGGTGCTCTTGCGGGCGAACTTCACGTGGTGACCGAGGAGGCAAGCTGGTGTTCGACGAGTACGTCCGGGAGCTGCGTCGGTTGCAGACCCTCAAGCCCGCGGAGGAGCGCAGGCTGTGGGAGCGGTACAAGCGGGCGGGCGACCGTCGGGCGCGGGCGCGGCTCATCGAGGCGTACCAGCCTTTGGTGTTCAAGATCGTCATGGGGCTGCGGCTGCCGCGCGCGGTGCTCATGGACATGATCCAGGAGGGCACCGTGGGACTCATTGAGGCGGTGGAACGGTTCGAGCCCGACCGCGGGTTCCGGTTCTCCACGTACGCCACCCTCCGCATCCGCGGCGCCGTGCTGAACGCCCTTCGCAAGGAGCGGATCCTGGCAAGTTCTCTGGAGGCGGAGGCGTCTGAGAGCCGCGGGTCTGCGCTGGTCCGGCAGGAGGATGCGAGCGCCGAGGAGGCGCTGGGGGCGGTGGAGGACGCGGTCCTGGTCGAGCGCGTGCGGGAGGAGGCCGAGCAGCTGCCGCGGCGGGAGCGGGCGGTGCTCGTCGCCTTCTACTTCGGCCGGGTCCGCCCCGCACTGGCTGCGCGCAGGCTCGGGGTGAGTCTCTCCCACCTGTACAGGCTCCACCAGCAGGCCCTGGCGCGGTTGCGGCGGAGGGTGGGAGAGTGCCCCCACGGCCCGCCCCCCGGCTCCGGCCGCGCGAAGGGATCCAGCGTCCCCGGATACTAGGTATGCGCGGGGCCACGGGAGAAGGGACGGGAGCACTGGGGAGAGTCAAGTGTCCGGAGGACGGGTCGCCTCGCACATCGAAGATGCCCGGGGCTGGCTCGCTCGCGCCGCCCGCGACTGGCGGCGGGGGGAGCGGGGTCGGACGCTGCTGGAGCTCTCTCTGGCCGAGGCGGAGATCCGGGTGGCTCGCAGGCTGGCGGAGGCCGAGCCGCTGCCCGCACAAGGACGGCCTTCCCGGACCGCGGTGGTGGTGGCTGCGGCGGTGGCGACGGCCGCCGTTCTGGGGACCGGGGTGCGCTGGCCCAGCGGCTCAGTCGACGACCGGGTACCCGCGCGGGCCGCGGCGGCCACCGTGTCCCTGGAATACGTCCCCGGAACCCTCCTGGGGCTTGTGGCGCCCGCGCGGGAGAGCCTGACTGCTCGACCGTGGGCGCGCCCCACGGTGCGCGAC
>JBEQAH010000056.1:0-9522 GCA_041640435.1 bacterium
CCCGCGCCCAGGGAGCTGGACCTGCTGCTGGCGGTGGGGGAGCAGATGTCCGTGGCGCTGCTGGCCATGGCGCTGCACGAGGAGGGCGAGCGGGCCACGGCGCTCACGGGCTGGCAGGTGCGCGTCCTCACCGAGCCGGTCCACACCAAGGCCCGCATCCTCGACGTGGAACGCGGCCGCCTGCTGGACGAGCTGGCCCGGGGTCGGATCCCGGTGGTGGCGGGCTTCCAGGGCGTGACGGCGTCCGGGGAGGTCACCACCCTCGGGCGAGGGGGTTCGGACACCACCGCGGTGGCCGTGGCCGCGGCCTTGGGGGCGGAGGTGTGCGAGATCTATACGGACGTCCCCGGGGTGTTCACCGCGGACCCGAGGCTCGTGCCCACGGCGCGCAAACTGCCGTACCTGACGTACGACGAGCTGCTGGAGATGGCCTCTTCAGGAGCCGTGGTGGTGCAGACGCGCGCCGCGGAGTACGCGAAGCTGCACCGGGTGCCGCTGCACGTGCGCAGTACTTTCGAGGACACGGAGGGGACCCTGGTGGGGGAGGAACCCATGGAACCCGTACGGCCGGTGAACGCAGTCACCCACGACCTGGACGTGTGCAAGGTGACGGTCCAGGACCTGCCGGATGTGCCCGGCGTGGCCCACCGCCTGTTCGGCGTGCTCGCCGAGGCCCACGTGAACGTGGACATGATCGTGCAGACGGCGAGCCGCGGGGGCCGTGCGGACATCTCGTTCACCACCAGCCGCTCAGATGCCCGAGCGGCGGTGGAGGGCGCCGAGCGGGTGGCGCGGGAGCTGGGAGCGGGCCGGGTGGAAAGTCAGGAAGGGGTGGCGAAGGTGTCCGTGGTGGGCGCGGGGATGGTCAGCAATCCCGGGGTGGCCGCCACCATGTTCGGCGCCCTCGCCGCGGAGCAGATCAACATCCAGATGATCAGCACCTCCGAGATCAAGATCTCCTGCGTGATCGACGCGCCGAGCGTCCCGCGGGCCGTGCGCGCTCTGCACCGGGCCTTCAACCTCGAGGAGGAGATCTAGCGGGGCGGAGAAAACTCCGAACGTTTACGCGCCTGTCCCTGGACCTGAGGTAATCTTTCCGGCTACGGTGACGTCGAAGGGCATTTTTGTTCCCAATCGCCGAACAAGGGGGTGATGGATTTGGCCGAGGCGGTGCGGGCCGGGACCCCGCCGGAGGCGTCCTGGCTGGAACGGGTCTTCCAGCTCCGCGAGCGCGGCACCACGGTGGCCACGGAGGTCCGGGCGGGCCTGGCGACCTTCATGGTCATGTCGTACATCATCTTCGTGAACCCCAGCATTCTGGGCGCGGTGGCGGATCCCACGGGCGCGCGGATGCCGTTCCCCGCGGTCCTCACCGTCACATGCCTGACCGCCGGGGTCCTCAGCATCCTCATGGGACTGGCTTCCAACTACCCCTTCGCGCTGGCACCCGGGATGGGGCTGAACGCGGTGGTGACCTTCCAGCTGGTCGGGGGCCTGCGGCTCACGTGGCCCCAGGCCATGTCGGTGATCTTCCTGGAGGGCTTGATCATCCTTCTGCTGGTCCTCACGCGGTTTCGGGAGATGGTGATGGACGCGATCCCCATGTCGCTGAAGCGGGCCATCGGGGTCGGGATCGGTCTGTTCATCGCGTTCATCGGGTTCGTGAACAGCGGCTTTGTGGCCAAGGGCGAGGCCACCGCGGTGACCCTGGGTCAGCTCCATGCGTTGCCTGTCCTGGTGTTCGTGGTCGGCTTCCTCCTCACGGGCTGGATGCTGGCCCGGCGGGTCCGCGGCGCCTTGCTCTACGGCATCCTGCTCACCACGGCCATCGCGATCGTGCTGAACGCCCTGTGGGGTGGCGGCAAGGCCTTCGGGCCGTCCGCGGTGCTGCCGGAGCGATGGCTGGGAGCCCCCGCAGGCCTCGCGGGCGACGGCCGGATCTTCGGACGCGTGGACTTCGGGTTCTTCGCGACCCTCGGGGTGACCGCGGCCCTGCTGGTGACCTTCTCCATCATGCTGGCGGACTTCTTCGACACCATGGGCACGGTGGTGGGGATCGGTGCGGAGGCAGGCTTTTTGGACGAGCGGGGGAAGCTGCCGCGCATCCGCCAGGTGCTGCTGGTCGACTCCCTGGGAGCGGCCTTCGGAGGCTTCGCGAACAGCAGCAGCAACACCACGTACATCGAGAGCGCCGCGGGCGTCGCGGAGGGAGGCCGCACCGGGCTCACCTCGGTGGTGGTGGGGATCCTGTTCCTTCTCGCCATGTTCCTGAACCCCATCGCAGGGGTCATCCCCAAGGAGGCCACGGCGCCGGCGCTGATCCTGGTGGGGCTATTCATGATGACCGTGGCGCGGGACATCCCCTGGGGCGACTACGAGGAGGCGGTGCCGGCGTTCGTCACGATGCTGGTCATGCCGTTCACGTGGAGCATCACCAACGGGATCGGCGCGGGCTTCATCACCTACACGGCGCTGAAGCTGCTGGCGGGGAAGGCGCGGGAGGTGCACCCGCTCCTGCTGGTGTCGGCCGCAGCCTTCGTCGTGTACTTCCTGTTCCCAGCCTGAGGTGGGCGGAAGGACCGTCACAGTCCTAACAGACTTCGGGACGGGGAGTCGCTACGCGGGCGAGGTGCGCGCGGTCCTCTGCGCGCCCTCACCCGCGCGGCCCCTGCGGATCGTCGAACTCACCCACGACATCCGCCGCCACGACGTGCGGCAGGGTGCCGTGGTGTTGCGGTCGGTGGTGGGCCTGTTCCCTCCAGGGACGGTTCACCTGGCGGTGGTGGACCCCGGGGTGGGCACCGCAAGGCGGGGGATTGCGGTCCGGTCGGGTGGCCACCTGTTCGTGGGCCCCGACAACGGCCTGTTGCTGCCCGCGGCAAAAGCGCTGGGCGACCCGGAGATCCGGGAGATTACCCACCCCGACCTGCGACGGCCACAGGTCGCCCCCACCTTCTGGGGGCGGGACGTGTTCGCGCCGTGCGCGCGCTGGCTCGCCCTGGGCTTTCCCTTCCACGAAGTCGGCCCTTCTGTGCCCGACCCGGTCGTGCTCGCGGAGCAGCCCCCTCGGAGCGAGCCCGGTCAGCTCGTGGGTGAGGTTGTGGCCCAAGATCCGTTCGGTAACCTGGCCACCAACCTGCCCGGGAGCTGGCTGGAGGGGCTGCCGGAGGCGGTGCGGGTGCGGGCAGGTTCGCGGGAGGAAGTCGCGCGGCGGGTGAGGACGTACGGCGACGCCGCCGTGGGCGAGCTGTTGGTGCTCGTGGGGAGCGACGGATTTGTGGAGGTAGCGGTCCGGGAAGGCAGTGCCGCCGACCGCCTGCAGGCCGGCCCCGGGAGCCCGGTCCTGCTCTCCTTCACACCGTAGCCTTCACACCGTAGGCACCCGCGGGGAGCCGTCTACGCGAGTAAACCCGGGCGTTACAATGGGCCCGAAGGCTTGGCTCGGGTGAGGCCTTCACCCGGAGAGGAGATAGGCCGATGCGTACCCCACGAAGGCTGCAGCGGGGCGCTGTGGTCCTCGCCGCCCTGCTGCTCGTGCTGGCGGCCCGCCCCGCGGCGCTGGCCGCGGACGCCTCCCTGGTGTTCCGCGTGGTGGAGCTCTTGCGGGACGAGCACGTGTCCCGCCCGGACCCGGTGCGGCTCTACCAGGCGGCGCTGGAGGGCGTGCGGGAGGCGCTGGAGCGTGCAGGGATCGTCCAGCCCATGGCGGACCTGTTCGCGCGCGACGAGGGGCACGCGCGGGAGCAGTTCCAGATGCGGTTCGACCAGGCTGTGGCTGCGGCGGCAGGCCGCCTCACAGAGCGCGATCTGCAGTTCGCCGCGGCGCGCGCTGCAGCCGCGAGCCTGCGGGATTCCCACACGGCCTTCATCACGCCCGAGCGCCTGGCAGAGCTGCGCCGCCAGCAGCAGAACCAGGCGGGGTTCACGGGGATCGGGGTCTTGTTGACGAGCCGCGACGGCCGGTTCTACGTGCGGCTGGTGTTCCCCGACACGCCCGCGCAGCGCGCGGGGATCCGGCCCTTCGACCGCATCCTGGCCATCGACGGTGTGGCCACCGAGGGCATGACCCTTGAGGAGGTGAGTCGCCGGATCCGAGGCCCACAGGGGACCTCCGTCTCCCTCACCTTCCAGCGGCCCGGGCAGGCCGCGCCGGTCACCGTGGTCGTGATGCGGGAGCCCATCGTGGTGCCGTCTGTGGAGTGGTGGGCGCTGGACGGTGGGGTGGGCTACGTGCGGTTCGGGCAGTTCACCCGCGGGTCGGCCCAACGCCTGGCGCAGGCGGTCTTGGAACTGCAGGCGGCTGGGGTGCGGGGGCTGGTGCTGGACCTGCGGGGCAACCCGGGCGGGTTTGTGGACGAGCTCAACCGGGCGGCGGAAGTGTTCCTGCCACCGGGAAGGCCCGTGTACGCCATGCTGAGCCGGGAGGAAGGGCGGCGGGTGTTCTCCACCCGATCGGGCCCGGTGCTGGCGCCTCGACTGCCACTGGTGGTGCTGGTGGACGAGGGCACGGCGTCGGCCGCAGAGTTGCTGGCCGCTGCGCTGCGGGAGCACGGCCGGGCTCCCCTGGTGGGTTCTCAGACCGCGGGCGCGGTGCTCGTCAGCGTCACGTTTCCCCTTCCGGGAGGGGCGGGGCTCAGCGTGGCCATCGCGCGCATGTTCACGCCGCGAGGAGAGGAGCTGGAGGGCCGCGGGCTTGTGCCCGACGTGGTTGTGGAGCTCGAGGCCCAGGACCTGGACCGCGGGGTCGATCGCCAGCTGGCCCGGGGCCTGGACGAACTCAGCCGGCGCATGGCCAGCAAGGCAGTCCTCCTGAGCCGGTAGCCACGGAGGGAGCGGGTTGCTGGACCGGGACCTGGTGGCAGAGGTGCTGAGCCGCGCGCGATCAGGGGGTGCGGAGTTCGCGGAGCTGTACGTGGAGCGCACCCGCAGGCGCACCCTGCGACTTCTGAACGGCGAGGTTCGCGAGGCGCTGAGCGGCCTGGACTACGGTGCGGGGCTGCGGCTCTTTTACGGGCTCGAGGTGGTGTACGCGTACACCAACGAACTCACGCCTCAGGGGCTGCGGCGGCTCGTGGACGACCTGGTCCGGCTGCGTGCCGGTCAGGTGGACAGCTCCGGTCGCGGAGGGCTGGACTTCCGGGTGCGGGCACCGGTAGGGCTGCACGCGCCGGCGGTGGAGCCGGAGGATCGGCCCAAGGCATACCGGCTGGAGAGGTTGCGGGAGGCGGAAGCTGGCGCGCGGGTGGATCCTCGGGTGCGGGACGTGGAGTGCTCGCTCATGGAGTGGGATCAAGAGATCCTGGTGGCCAACACCGAGGGCACGTGGGCCACAGACCGCAGGGTGCGCACCCGCCTCTCTGTGATGGCCATCGCGCAGGAAGGCGCGGAGGTGCAGACGGGTGTCGCGGCACCCGGGATGAGTGTGGGGCTGGAGCTGTTCGACCACCATCCGCCCCGCGAGGTGGGACGCGCCGCCGCCGAACAGGCGGTGACACTCCTCCGGGCCCGGCCTGCACCCGCAGGGACCATGCCCGTGGTCGTCGGCAACGGCTTCGGCGGCGTGATCTTCCACGAAGCCCTGGGGCACCTGCTGGAAACCACGGCTGTGGCGAGGAAGGCGTCGGTCATGGCCGACCGACTGGGGGAGGAGGTCGCGAGCCCCGCGGTGACGTACGTGGACGACGGCACCTTGCCGCACGGGTGGGGAAGCAGTGAGTGGGATGACGAGGGGCAGCCCACGGAACGGACGGTGCTCATCGAGCGGGGCGTTCTGCGCGGCTACCTGGTGGACCGGTGGGGCTCTCTGGTCACCGGCTACCCGGTGACGGGGTCCGGGCGGCGGCAGGACTACACGCTGGCGCCTACCTCCCGCATGCGGAACACCTTCCTGGAGGCGGGGGAGGCTTCGGTGGAGAGCCTGTTCGAAGGCGTCGAGTTCGGCCTGTACGCCAAGGACATGGGCGGAGGCCAGGTGCGGCCGGGCTCGGGGGAGTACAACTTCGCGGTGCGCGAGGGCTACGTGATCCGCCGCGGCCGCGTGGAGGAGCCGGTCCGCGGGGCCATGCTGGTAGGCAAGGGACCGGAGACCGCCCGGCGGGTGGTGGCGGTCGCCTGCGACCGGCGGAACGCGCCCGGCATGTGCGGTAGCCTCTCCGGCACCGTCCCGGTGGAGGTGGGGCAACCCCACATCCTGGTCTCCGAGATCGTGGTTGGGGGCGAGGCCCGGTGACCCCGGAGGAGGCCAAAGCGTACCTGCTGCGCCGCGCGCGGGAGCGCGGACTCCAGGCGGAGGTGCTGGGCGTGTGGGACCGCGAGCTGGGCTTCCGCGTGCGCGAGGGGACTGTGGAGCAGCTGACGCGCGCCGACCGCGGCGGGGTGGGGGTGCGGGTCGTCGCGAGAGAGCGGGCGGGCTACGCGTACACCGAGCAGCTCACACCCGAGGCGCTGGACTGGGTCCTGCAGGAGGCGGAGGAGAACGCTTCCCTGCAGCGGGAGGCGGTGGCGTTCTTGCCCGAGGGAACTGCTCTCGGGCACCACGACCTGGTGGGGGAGGGGCTTGCCGCGCCCGCAGAATCCAAGCTCGCGGCGGCGCTGGAGGTAGACCGCGCGGTGCGGGCGCAGGAGCGCGTCCGGAGGGTGACCGCGGCGTGGTACCACGAGCGGGAGTACCGGGTGCACCTGGGCTCGACGGAAGGCGCGGAGGGAAGCTACCGCACCGGCGTGGCCTCCGTGGGTGTGGGGCTTGTGGCCGAGGCCGGGGCGAGCCTCAAGCAGGGGTACCATGCGGACTGGCACAAAAGCTTCGCGGCGCTGGAACCCGGCCGGACGGCGCTGGAGGCCGTGCGGCGAACCGCGCGGCTTCTGGGCGCCCGCAGGCTTCCTACTGGCCGCTACCCGGCCCTGTTCGAGCCCAGGGCTTTCGCGCAGCTATTGGGCGCGTTCTGGGCTCTGTGGAGCGGGAAGGCGGTGCTTGAGGGCAAGAGCCGGCTGCGGGGGCAGCTCGGAGAGCAGGTGGCCTCCGAACTGGTGACGCTGGTGGACGACCCCACCCTTTCCGGAGGGCTCGCGAGTCGCCCCTTCGACGCAGAGGGGACACCCGCCCGGCGCACCGTCCTCGTGGAACGGGGTGTGCTGCGGTCTTACCTCACGAACTCCCAGAGTGCGCAGGCGCTGGAGCACCCGAACACGGGACACGCGTGGCGGTCCTATCGGGGCGTGGTGGAGGTGGCACCCACCAACCTACACCTTGAGGCGGGCCGGGGCGCGTCCCTAGACCGCGGGGTGGTGGTGGCGGAGCTGATGGGTTTGCACGCGGGTTGCAACCCCGTGACCGGCCAGTTCTCCCTGCAGGCCCTCGGGCTTTGGGTCGAGAGCGGCGAGGTGGCCTACGCTGTGGAGGACTTCGCGATCTGCGGGGACTTCCTCGAGCTGCTGCAGCGCGTGGTGGCCCTGGGAGATCGCCTGGAGTGGGAGCCGGTGCCCGGGGCGGTGGTGGGCACGCCCCCGGTGCTGGTGGAAGACCTTTCCTTCGCGGGATCCTGACCCGCGACCCCGTGGGAGGCTACAATCAGCCCAGGCCATCCCGCCGACGAGAGAATGCCGGAGAGGCGTGCCGCAACCGAGTTTTACCTTATGGACACCTGTGGGGGTTGAGGGCCAGACCCCGTGGGAGGCCGAAGTCCGGTTCCGGGTACCGGACCCCGCAGAGCTGGTTACCCGCTTGCGGTCGAGCTTCAGCGCTGGACCGGGCTCATTCCACTTCCGCGACATCATCTGCCGCCCCCGTTGGGGTCCACCAGACCTTGAACACCGCATCCTGCGGGTGCGGTACGAGCGGCCTTCGCGTTGCGAGCTCCTGTTGAGCGCGCCGGTGGTACAGGATGCGGGAGGCCTGAGGACCAAGCGCTCCAGACTCCCGGGGGCAAAGGTGCGGCTCGCTGGAGGTCCGGAAGAGTTCTGTCTGGAGGTGGCGGACGCCCTGGGATTCGAGCCGTGGTTTGTGGTGGCACACGAGGAGGGCTTGAGCTGGCGACAGGGCGAGGTGGGGGTGGTGGTTGAGCGGGTCAGCGCCTCCTGGCAGAACCAGACCTGTGAGCTCGGCTGGAGTGCAGAGGTGGAGGCCGCCGGCGGAAGCCCGGAGGAGGCAGCGGCCGCCCTCGTTCACCTCCTGCAGGTGCTGCGGGTAGACCCGCGCGCCACCTCCTCGGAGGCGCTGCCGGTCGTCGCCGCGCGGGAGCTGGGTCTACTGCCGCGCCCGGGGAGGCCGCTGCGGGTGTATTTCTGCGGCGCCATCCGGGGAGGTCGCCGCCTGCAGCCCCGCTACGCCCGGGTGGTGGACTGGCTGCAGCGGCGGGGCCACGTGGTCCTGACCGCCCACGTGGCCCGGCCGGACGTCCTGGAGTACGAACGGTCCAACCGGGGCGCGGACCGCGGCGTTTACGAGGGTGACATGAGGTGGATCGCGCAGGCGGAGGCCGTGGTGGCAGAGGTGACGGTCCCATCCCTGGGGGTGGGTATGGAGATCATGCGCGCGCAGGACCTGGGCAAGCCCGTCCTGTGTCTGTACGAGGAGGGCACCGACCTGTCCAGCTTGGTGACCGGGAACCCCCACGTCCAGTTGGCGCAGTATCGGTCGGAGGAAGAGATGCTGGCCCGGCTCGAGGGCTGGCTGGCAGGTCTGGTTGGAGGGTTTGGGGGCCAGGACGTCGAACCCCGGGCTCCAAACCCGACCTGAGGAGGCCGCTGTGAAGGACCGGACCAAGGTGGTGCTGCCCGAGGAGGAACTGCCCAAGGCGTGGTACAACCTCCTGGCCGATCTGCCATCTCCGCCGCCTCCGCCTCTCCACCCGGGGACGAAGCAACCCATCGGCCCTGCAGATCTCGAGCCCATCTTCCCCAGGGAGATCATCCTGCAGGAAGTGACCACGGAACGGTGGGTGGAGATCCCGGAACCCGTTCGGGAGGTCTACCGGCTGTGGAGGCCGACGCCCCTGATCCGGGCCCGGCGCCTCGAGGCCGCCCTGCAAACCCCGGCGCGGATCTACTACAAGTACGAGGGCACTAGCCCCGCGGGCAGCCACAAGCCCAACACCGCGGTGGCGCAGGCATTCTACAACCGCCAGGCGGGCGTGCGGCGCCTGACCACGGAGACGGGCGCGGGTCAATGGGGCTCGGCCCTCGCCATGGCCTGCCAGATGTTCGGTCTGGAGTGCACCGTGTACATGGTTCGGGTCAGCTACCAGCAGAAGCCGTACCGCCGCGTGCTCATGGAGACCTGGGGCGCGGAGGTGATCCCCAGTCCCAGCCACCGGACCCAGGCCGGCCGGTCGGTGTTGGAAGCGAACCCAGACTCCCCCGGGAGCCTCGGGATCGCCATCAGCGAGGCTGTGGAGGACGCCGCCACCCACGAGGACACCAAGTATTCCCTCGGCAGCGTGCTCAACCACGTGCTGCTGCACCAGACCGTCATCGGCTTAGAGGCCAAGCGGCAGATGGAATTGTTCGAGGATGCGCCGGACGTGG
>JBEQAH010000057.1:0-9496 GCA_041640435.1 bacterium
CGCCAGGGCAAGAGAGCGTCGTCCTGGAACAGGATCCCTACCTTCGGGTCCGGCTCGCGCACCGGCCTCCCGAACACCGACACCAAGCCTGAATCCGGGCTCACCAGTCCAGCCACGCAGCGAAGCAGGGTGCTCTTGCCGCAGCCCGAGGGACCCACGAGGCCGACGAATTCGCCCTCCCCGAGCTCCAGGTCCACGCCGTGGAGGACGACGTGAGCCCCGTAGCGGACCGAGAGACCGCGGAGCTCCAGGGCCTTCACAGCCCGTCCACCACTGCCCTGCTTACGAGCTCCGCCACATCCACCGGCCGCGGCAGCACCCCTGCCTGCCGCTGCACCCGTTCTACCCGCCGTGCGGCTGCGAGGTCGGGGCCGCCGCTCTGCGGGTACAGCGACCGGCGGTGGCGTGCCAGGACCTGCTCGAACAGCTCGAGGTCGCCGCCGGCCACCAGCTCCCGCGGCAGAGCCTGGACCAGGAGCCGCGGCGTACCGTAGTGCACAAGCCGCAGGGCACGGGTGAGGGCCCGCGCCAGCGCCCGCATCTCCGCCTCCCGGCTGGACCAGTCCTCCCGCCGCACAGCTACACCCATGAACTCGTAGGCCCCACCCAGGTAGCGCTCCGCCTCCCGGAGGTCCATGAGGTTGACCAGCACGCGCCCTCCGGCGCGAGCGAGCAGGGTCAAGGCCGGCTCCTGCACCATGCCCGCGTCCACGTGGCCCACCCGGAGGGCGTCGTACAGGTTCGGGCCCAACACGGCGAACCGAACCTGCGTGGGGTCCACCCCGGCGCGCCGCAGCAGGAACAGGGCGAGCGCGTGGTCCGCGTTGCCGAGCCCCGACACACCCACCGTCCGGCCCGCCAGGTCGGCGATGTGCCGCACGCGTTCCGCCTGGGTCGGGGCCGTGGCCAGCGCAAACAGGGGTAGCCGACCCGTGGTGAAAAAGCGGACGATGCGCGCGCCCCGAGCGAAGGCGCCGAGGGCCACGTCGAAGGATGTGGCCGCGTAGTCCACGGCTCCGCCCACCAACGCCTGCATGGCCGCGGCCCCTCCACGGAAGTACACCAGTTCCACGTCTAGCCCTTGCTCCGCGAAGTAACCGTGGTGGCGGGCCACCTCGTACGGAACCACACACAACAGCTGCCCGCAGAAGCCGAGCCGCACGCGGCGCCGGCCCTGCCCCCGAGCCACGCTCCGAGTCGCCTCCCACCCCGCCAGGGCGGCTGCCAAGAAGGAAGCCAGGAACCGGCGGCGGCTGATCCGAAGATCCGAAGCCTCGCACGCGTCCAGATGCTGGCAGCAATCCAAACTCCAAGTCCCTTCTCGGAGTCGCATCTACCCACCTCCGGACTTTTGAGGAAGAGGGTCGGCCGGTGCGGCCGGTAGGTTCAGGTTCGGCGTTCTGGCCGCAGGCCGCTAGACGAGGCGGAGGCCGGCCGGGCCAAAGCCACGGCCCTGCCCCCGCCCACGACAGATGCACTGCCGGGGGACGAACGAAGACCCTTGCGGTTGCGTGCGCATGCAGACTTCAGTGTAACCGGAAGCTTCTTACGGATCAACAGCGTGGAGGAGGGGCCGCGCCACGAAGGCGGCACAGACAGCACCGAGGAGCACCCCCAACGCCCACGCGGGCGTCGCGGATGGCTGAGGCACGCCCAAGACCCGCATGCGGACCACGAAGTCCGGCGGGAGGCGCTCCGCAGTAAACCGCACCACGTGCCGGCCTTCCACCTGCCGCCGCTCCCGGGGGCTGAGGACTTCGGAGGATACCTGTAACGGCTCCGCTGCAAACACATCGAACGCCAGGGTGGGCAACCCCGCGGGGAGTTCCAAGAGGGCAGGCCCCCGCGCCGCCACCCGGTAGGCCAGGACCACCGGGCGCTGCCCGGGCCACACCGGCAAGGTGTCCACCAGCGCGCCAGAGGGATCGGTCCCCGCCGGAGCCATGCCGCGGATGACCCGCACGTCCTGCGCACCCACGAGCAGGGGCAATCGCACCGTGCCTCCACCCTGCCCCGTGAAGGTGCGGGGCAGGGCGTTTGCCAGCACCACCACCTCCCGCACCAACAACCCACCCGCACCTGGCTCCAGCAAGGTTGCCCGCCGCCCCAGGTACAGCCCCCGCGGGTCACTGGTGGTCTCAAAGACGCGAAGGGTCACGACCAGATCGCCTTGCCCACGCTGGGCTTCCGAGCTGTACACCACCCCTCGGTAGGTGGCCTGCACGACGACGGTCCGCCGCTGCCCCGGCCGTCGGGCGCGGAAGCTGCCGTGCGCGTCGGTGCGCACCACCACCTCCGTGGGCGGGGCACCAGCCTCCATGCCGAGCACCCGCACCTCTACCCCCGGCACCGGCCGACCGGTCTCCCCGTGGAGTACCCTTCCCCTGACCTCCTGCGCCGCGGCCACACCCCCCGCGCAGGCCACCGCGACGCCACACGCGAAGAAGGCCAGGAGGTTACGGCGCATCTTCTTCCTCCTCCCCCTGCGGGGCTTCGGAGCCCCGGAAGCGCAGGAGGAGGTACGCGGCACCGGCGCTCACCACCAGCACGGGCACCACCCACAGTGCCAGCCCCAAACCCCGCGCGGGCGGTGTCGCCAGCGCCGAAGGGCCGTAGCGATCCACGAAGTACCGCAACACTTCCTCCTCGCTGTCCCCCCGGGCCAGCCGCTCGCGAATCACCGCCCGCATCTGCGCGGCGAGCTGCGAGGTGGATTCCGCCACCGTGCGGCCCTCGCACACCGGGCACATGAGCCGGGAAGCCACGGCCCGCACGCGGTCGTCCAGGCCCTCTGCGCTCACGGGCTTCGCGGCCAGCGCGAGCAAGCACAACACCGCCACGAGCTTCAGGGCCTGCTCCCCTCCCGGGGTCCACTTCCCAGAGCGCGCACCACCTCGCGCGCAGCCTCCGCGCGCCGGGGCGGGTGGCCATCTGGAGAGGGGCGCGGGGGAATGGAGGGGATCCGGACCCCGGGCCGCTCAGGCCACAAGAGCAACAAACCACCAAGGCCCGCGACGAGGCCCCCGGCCCACACCCACCGAACCAGGGGGTTCACCCAAGCCCGCACCGTGGCCCGGTCTCCCTCGAACGCGGTGAGCACCACGTACACGTCGTCGCGCAGGGTAGATCGGATGGCCGGGCGGCTCACCACCTGATCCCGGCGCGGGTAGTACAGGCGCACGGGCTGCATCACCGAGCTGGTGCCCCCTTCCCGAAGCTCCACTACCGCGCGGGTCACCTCCGCAAGCGGCGTGGCCCCTCGCTCCAACCCCCGGTACGTGAGCGTGTACGGCCCCACGCGGAACCGCTCACCCGGACGCACCGCCACCTCCCGCTCCCGCACGTACCCGTGACTCCCCACGATCCCCACCACCATGACCAGAACCCCCAGGTGCACCACGTAGCCCGCGTACCGGCGCCGGCGCCAGCGGAAGGCGTCCCGAAGTCCTCCCAGCAGGCCGCGGCCTGACCGCACCCCATGGGCCGCCGCATCTCCGAAGGCCTGCAGGGTGTTCGCCAGCGCGAACGCCACCGCCGCCGCCGCAGCTACCACCCCGGGCCTGCGCAGCACTACGCCCGCAGCCACAGCCACGACCAGAGTTGCAAACAGAGGAAACCTCAAGCGCAGGAGTGCGGCGCGCCCCGCTCTCCCCCAGGGCAGCGTGGTGCCGAGCCCCATGAGCACCAGGAGGGCAAGGCCGAGGGGGACTGACACCGCCAAGTAGTAAGGAGGTCCGACGAAGGCCTGCACACCCTCCAGCGCCTGCACCACCGCGGGGTACAGGGTGCCCACCAGCACCGCGGCCGCAAACCCGACGAACACCACGTTGTTGAATAAAAACGCTCCCTCCCTGGAGGCCACAGACGGGGGTGCAGGTCCGGCGCGCAGCTCGTCCCACCGCCAGGCCAGGAGCCCCAACGAGCCCGCGAGGACCACAGCCACGAAGGCCAGGAAGTACGGGCCGATCTCCGACTGCGCGAAGGTGTGCACCGAGACCACGAGCCCCGTGCGGGTGAGGAACGTGCCCACCAGCGCCGCCACAAAGCTCAGCACCACCAGCGTCAGGTTCCAGGCAACGAAGGCTCCACGGCGCTCCTGCACCACCGCGGAGTGAAGGTAAGCGGTGCACAGCAGCCATGGCACCAGCGCCGCGTTCTCCACCGGGTCCCAGCCCCAGTACCCACCCCACCCCAACGTCCGGTAAGCCCACCACCCGCCCACCACGAGGCCCGCACCCAGTGCGAGCCAACTGGCGGTGGCCCATCCCCGGGTGGCCGCAAGCCAGCTCCCGTCCAACTTTCGCGTCACCAACGCGGCCAGGGCAAAAGCGTAGGGCACCGCAAGTCCCACGAACCCCAGGTACAGCAGCGGCGGGTGCGCCACCATCCCCGGGTCCTCCAGCAGCGGGTTGAGCCCCTTCCCATCCGCGGGGGCAAACGCCAGGAGCCGGAAGGGCTGCTCCACCATCGCCAACAGCGCCACGAAGAACGCCACCAGCAGCGCGAGCACTGTGGAGGCCACGGCGGAAAGCTCCGGGTGGGCGTGGCGCTGACGTGCCACCGCAACCGAACCCACCGTGGCCAGGAGCCAACTCCAGAACAACAGCGATCCCGCCTGGGCACCCCACAGGGCGGTCGCGCGGTACCACCACGGTGTGGCCAGGGCGGAGTTGCGCGCCACGTACTCCAGGCGGAAGTCGTGCTGGAGCAGTGCCACCACCAGGGCCCCGCACGCCAGCGCAAGCCACGCGGCGGACGCCGCGAGCGCGCGAAAGCCGCTCTCCCGCCACCGGGAATCACGCGCGCGCGCCGCCCAGGCGCTCGCTGCGGCGGAGTAGCCGCAGCACAGACCGCCAAGGACGATCGCCAGCTGGCCCAGCTCCCTCACGGCACCGTCTGTGGTACCAACGTCCCCAGCACACCCGCAAGACCCGAGGCGTTCGCCATCCGGCCGGCCCGATCCGGGCCGGACCACCACCCGCCTCCGGTCATCTCCAGCTTCCGCCCGGGCGCGGGGGACTCGGGCTGAACCCAGAGCATGTCGACACCCCCAACGAACAGACGACCGCCCTCACCCGCCGCCACTTTCGGCCCGCGGGCGGTGCGGTCAGTGCTCCGTCCAAACCTTCTGCCTCCTGTACAGCGCCCGGAGGACTACTGGCCCCGGAACAGCTGCATCCGACCTCTACAGTACGCTACGGACCCGCGCCGGACAACGGCGGGACGAGCGAGGGGGTTTCTGGTGGACGCGCTGCTAGGGGGACTGGGCAATGAGCCGCAGCAGCGCGGACACACCCCGCGCGGCGTTCTTCTTCTGGGCCAGGTCTCGCGTGCGCAGGCCGCTCACCGCCAGCCGGTCGGCGGCCTCAGCGACGAGCAGCCAGGCGCGGCCTGCGGGGTCTTGCCGCAGGTCTGGGAGTAGCCCCTGGCCCTGCCCCTCGCACACGTGGCCCCAGCGAGCGTTGAAGTTGGGACCCTGCCGGCCCTCGATGCAGTTCAGGGCATGCCCCAGGTGCTGGTCCACGTACCCGGCCGCCTCACCTGCGGCAGCGAACCCCGCGTGCGCGGCGCCCGTACTCGCCTGAACCTTCCACCCCGGACCCGCAGCTCCTCCGGTCTGATACTCCCCTGCCTTGTAGGACTGCGCGGCCGCACCCACACCCAAGAGCAGCGCCGCTCCAAGCGCCACCAACCACCGGATCCCCTGCATGGCCCACCCCCATGCGCCGTCGGCCTGCTTGGTTCAGCTTGGCAGACGCGCTTCACGGCCGTGTCACAGAGCCTGCCCCCGCGCGAGGAGCCCGACCCCGGCGCAGGCCAGCAGCACCACCGCGGAGTTCAAGCGGCCGTGCGCCACCACCGCGAGGGCCACGGCCCCGAGTACTGCGGTCCGCGCGTCTACCACCGCCGTTGCGCCCAGATGCCAGCTGACCGTGGCCATGAGAGCCACCGACACCGCATTCACGCCGTCCAGGAAGGCACCCGTTGCCGAAGACCGGCGCATCCGCGGCACGAGCCGGTGGGTGGCGGCCACGAACACGAAGGAGGGGAGGAAGATCCCTACGGTGGCCACCAGGGCGCCGACCCCGCCACCCATCAGGTAGCCGACGAAGGTGGCGGCGGTGAACACGGGCCCCGGCGTCACCTGCCCTACCGCCACCGCGTCCAGCAGCTGCGCCTCGGTGAGCCAGCCCAGCCGGTCCACGAAGTCCGCCCGCAGAAACGCCAGCAGGACGTACCCGCTGCCGAAGAGCACCGAACCGATCTTGAGGAACGTGAAGAACAGGGTGGCGAGGTCAAACGGAACCGCCGCGGATGCCGCTGCAGCCAGGCCCACCCCCGCGAGCAGCGGCCCCGCAGGTCGCACGCCTCGCACCAGACACAGGCCCACCCCGCCTGCGGCCAGCAACGCGAGCTCGTGCGCACCGGTGAAGGCGAGAACCGCGGAGATCGCTGAGGTCGCCACCGTGGCGGGGTCCTTCAGAGCCGTCCGGCCGAGCCTCCACAGCGCGTGGATCACCACGCCCAGGAGCGCGGGCTTCGCGCCGTACAGCGCCGCCTGAACTTCAGGGAGCGCCCCGTACCGCACGTACGCCCAGGCGCAGGCCAGCACCGCGAGGAAGGCGGGCAGGATGAAGCTCGCCCCCGCCAACACCATTCCCCAGCCGCCCGCCCGGCGCAAGCCCAGGTGGATGGCCAGCTCCGTGGAGTTGGGACCGGGGATGAGGTGGGTGGCGCCCACCAGGTCCAGGAACTCCGCCTCAGACAGCCACCGGCGGCGCCGCACTACCTCCTCGTGCATGAGGGCGATGTGCGCCGCAGGTCCTCCGAACCCGACGGCACCCAGCTTGAGGAACAGCAGGACGACCTCGCGCCCCGCGGCCTGTCGCGCGCCCACGGCATGTACCTCCTGGACTCACAGGGGGTAGGCGGCCAGAACCAGGGACGTCTCCTCCGGTTCCCGGGTGACGCAGGCAAGCCACAGGTCCAGGGCCCGCGTCCGGCGCCGGCGGTCTCCGCTGTCCAGGTACTCGACCCCGTGCAACAGCCGGCCCACCGCCTCCGGGTCCACATCGCCCCCCGTCAAGTCCACCACGAACGCTCGGACCAGGCCCTCCTGGCCGATGCGTTCCCGCCGCCCGACCAGCATCCCGGCGATCAGCACGCCACCCGCCGCCACCACAAGCATGCGGGCGCCGGAAGTCTGCGCGTACGTTCGGAAGTCCAGTTCCGGGCCGAACCGTTCCTGCGCGGAACGGATGGAGCCGGTGTAGCGGAACCCGTACGCGCGGCTCAGAGGGCCTGCTTCGAGGGCCGCCACCCGGCCGCGGCAGAAAGGGGGAGGGGTCTTGCGCGGAGGCCACGCGGACAGCTCGATCATCGCCTCCTGAAAGCGCTCCAACAGGGCACCGTGCAGCTCGGGGTCCGCGGCCCGCTCGGCGGCGGTGCTCTGGGTACCCGGAAGCTCAGTGCGCAGCCCTGCCTCCAGCCGGAACCGGTCGTACTCCTGACGCCGCTCGGGGTCGGAGAGCACCGCGAACGCCTCGTTGATGAGCTGGGCCCGCTCCACGTCCCCGCCCAGGTCCGGGTGGTACCGGAGCTCCAGCATCAGCACGTGGTACACTTTCCGGATGACGGCCGGATGGGCGTTCGGGTGCACCTGCAGCACCTCGTAGTAGTCCACGTCCGTGCGGAACCGTGCGTTCATCCCGACCCCGAGGCCGTTCTCGTTTAGCATATACCCCGGTCGGGGAATCCCTGGACCCGGAGGGCCGTTATGTGGGCGGAGGGGATTGCGGTGCGCGACGTCATCATCCTGGGCTCAGGCCCTGCGGGGCTCACCGCCGCCATCTACGCGGCCCGCGCCAACCTGCGGCCGCTGGTGCTGGAGGGCTCTCAGCCCGGCGGCCAGCTCATGCTCACCACCGAGGTGGAGAACTTCCCCGGCTTCGCAGAACCGGTTCTCGGGCCGGAGCTCATGCAGCGGATGCGGCAGCAGGCGCAGCGGGTCGGCGCCGAATTCGTGGCCGAGGATGCCACCTCCGTGGACTTTCGCAGCCGGCCGTTCAGGGTGAGGGCGTCCAACGGCGAGGCGTACGAGGCCCGGGCGGTGATCGTGGCCACGGGTGCGCGGCCCCGCATGTTGGGGCTGGCGTCCGAGGCGAAGTACCTGGGACGGGGGGTCAGCACCTGCGCCACCTGCGACGGCTTCTTCTTCCGGGGCAAGCGGGTGGTGGTGGTGGGCGGAGGCGACACCGCCATGGAGGAAGCCCTGTACCTGGCAAACCTCGCGGAAAAGGTGCAGGTGGTCCACCGTCGGGACCAGCTGCGCGCCAGCCGCATCCTGCAGGACCGCGCCTTCCGCCACCCCAAGATCTCCTTCGTGTGGAACCACGTGGTGGACGAGATCCTGGGGGAGGATTCCCGGGTCACGGGCGTACGGCTTCGCCACACCCACACGGGCGAGACCCAGGAACTTGCCACCGACGGTGTGTTCGTGGCCATCGGCCACATCCCGAACACCGACATCTTCCGCGGCCAGCTGGAGCTGGACCCCGCAGGTTACGTGGTGCTCACCCGCGGGATGATGACCAGTGTAGAGGGGGTGTTTGCCGCGGGGGACGTCCACGACCACACGTACCGCCAGGCGGTCACCGCGGCCGGGTTCGGCTGCCAGGCCGCCATGGAGGCCGAACGCTGGCTGGCCCAGCAGGACTAGCCTTGGGCTGGAACTTCCGCAGGGGCCGGCTACACCGTAGCGCCCAGGGCAGCCTCGATGCGCCGCTTGAGTTCCGCCTTCGGCATGTAGCCGATGATCCGATCCACCATCTCGCCGCCCTTGAACACCCCCAGGGTGGGGATGGACAGGATGTTGTACCGCATGGCGGTGGACGGGTTGCGGTCCACGTCCAGCTTGACGAACTTCACGCGGCCCGCGTACTCTGCGGCCAGCTCTTCCACGATGGGGGCGATCATCCGGCACGGGCCACACCAGACGGCCCAGAAGTCCACCACGGTGGGCAACTCCGCCTCCAGGACCTCGCGGTCGAAGCTCTGGTCGGTCACCTCCACGGGCTTCGCTGCCATACCCCAGGCCTCCTCATGTAAAGCGTTCACCGTCTACAACCGCCCGCAGACGCACCGTATTCCCCAGGGATCCTAACACGGCCGGCAGGGCCGCGGCCCGCAGCCGGTGAATTCTCCGGGGAGGCCGCTTGGGAGGGGACATGACCGGGTCCATCCGGATCGGCCGGCTTCTGGGGATCACCGTCCAGGTGCACGCTTCATGGTTTTTGGCCGTCTGGGCCATCGCTTGGTCCCTGGCCGTGGGCGTGTTCCCGCAGAGGATCCCCGGCCTGCCCACAAGCACGTACTGGACCATGGGGCTTGCGGGGGCGTTGCTGCTTTTCGGCTCGGTGCTGGTGCACGAGCTGGGCCACGCGCTGATGGCCCGGCACTTCCGCATCCCGACCCGCAGCATCACCCTGTTCCTGTT
>JBEQAH010000058.1:0-9457 GCA_041640435.1 bacterium
GGGCAAGCCGCCGGGCAACCACGTGACGGTGGATCAGCTCACCGCGTGGGAACGTCGGCGTCTGCGGGAGAGTCTGTGGGCGGCGCGTCAGCTGCAGGAACGTCTGCGTCAGCGCTACCATCTGTACTTGTGGGGGTGATGGAGGTACTCCGGCTCCGCGCTCGTACGCTGCCGTGCAACCCGAGCCTCCGCTGGTCCGAGGCGGTGTACTGGTGCGTGGACCTGGAGACCACGGGACTCGACCCGGACAGGGACCGGGTCGTGGCTGCGGCTGCAGTCCCGGTGCGAGGGGGCGTGGTGCGCTGCGGCGAACTTCTCGCTGTACGGGTCCGCGCGGATGAGAGACGTCCATGGGGTGGGGCGGAGGTACACGGTTTGCTTCCCGCGGACGGGGAGGCGGCGCCGGGTCTTGGCGAGGTCTTGTCTTTGCTCGACGCTCGCCTCCGGGAAGGCGTGTTGGTGGTCCACCACAAGCAGGTGGATGTCCGGTTCCTGGAGCGGAGCTACCGCGACTACGGAATCCCCTGGCCGCGGCCGCGGGTGATCGACACCGCACGCTTGCTTCAGCGCTGGGCCCACAGGCAGCGCTGGCTCGGGGCGGAGCCTGTGGACGTGGACCTGGCTCGTGCACGGGAGAAGCTGGGCCTGCCCTCCTATCCGCGTCACGACGCCGCGTGGGACGCCATTGCCACCGCAGAGCTTTTGGTGGTCTTGGCGTTCCGCCTGGGAGCCCGCTCGCTCCGAGACCTGGTGCGTTGGGGAGGGTGAGGTGCGGGTCCTGATCGTGGACGACGAGTATCCCGCGCGCAAGGAGCTGCGCGCCCAGCTGTCCCAATTCCCCGACGTGGAGATCGTGGGAGAGGCTGCCACCGCGGACGAGGCGCGCAAGCTGATCGCGGCCCTGTCCTACGACGTGGTGTTCCTGGACATCGAGATGCCGGGCCGCAGCGGTCTGGAGCTGGCCCGGGAGCTTGCCCGGGTGGGAGGGCCCCGGGTGGTGTTCACCACCGCGTACCCGCAGTACGCGGTGGAGGCCTTCGACGTGGGCGCCGCGGGCTACCTGCTCAAGCCCTTCGACGAGGAGCGCCTCGGCAAGGTCCTGGAGCGGCTGGGTGCCCGGGCAGCTCCTTCCGCGGAGGCTGCGGCGTCCGCCTCCCCGCCCCGCATCCCGGCCCAGCGCGACGACGTCACGGTTCTGGTCCCACCCGAGGAAGTGGTGTTCGCGTACGCGGAGGCCGAGCAGGTGTACTTGAAGCTGCACCGGGAGCGCCTGGGATGCCGCTTCACGCTGCGGGAGTTGGAAGCGCGCCTCAGGCCCTACGGGTTTCTGCGGGTGCACCGGCGGTTCCTGGTAAACCTGGCCAAGGTCCGGGAGGTGGTGCCGTACTTCAAGGGCAACATCACACTCGTGGTAGACGACGCACAGCGGACGGAGATCCCTGTAAGCCGGGCGCTGGCCCCTTGGGTACGCCGCTCCCTCGGACTCCGGGAGAATTAGCCAAGTCGTCCTCAGAGCGGCTCCCACCCAGGCTGGGACTGCACGCCCGCTCTCCGGAGCAGCCGCTCCTGACGCTCCCGGGCCGTGCCGTGCAGGCGCATCCAGACCTCGTCCACGTGCACGGGGACGTTCTTGCGATCCCACCACGACACGAGGAACACGCACAGGAAGGCCAGCGGAGCGCTCACAAGGGTGGGGAGAGCGGGCCCCGCCGGGAGTCCCGCCATCCAGTCCGGGAATGCCTTCCCCACGCGCAAGAGGTTCGCGGCTAAAAGGACCAAACACGTTCCTCCGCCGGCCACCATCCCCGCCAGGGCTCCGCGCAACGTGGCGCCTCGCCACCAGAGGCTCACGATCAGGACGGGCACGAGGCCGCTCGCGGAGATGGCGAACGCCCAGCTGACCATCCGGGCGATGACCGCGGGGAACTCCCGGAGGAACTCCGCGCGGGGGAATGCGAGTCCGATGGCCATCGCCACCAGGGCCATGGCCACCAACGCCAGCTTCGCCACCAGCACGCGGAGACGTTCAGGCGCGTCCGGCCTGAGGAACCGCTCGAACACGTCGTGGCCCCACGAGGCCGCGGACGCCAGCAGGAGGCCGCCGATGGTGGAGAACATGGCCGCGAAGGCCCCCGCCACCACGTAGCCCAGCAGCACCGCGCCGCCGAGGGTCTGGGCCAGTAACGGCAGCACCTGGTCCGGGTGCGCCAGCAGGCCGTCCACCACCTGCACCGGGAGCGCCACGCCGTCAGGTTTGGCAGCCTGTGGGGTGAGCGCGCGGCCGGCGATCCCCGCAGTGGTGGCCAGCCAGTAAAACACACTCGTGAGGAGCACCACGTACACCGTGCTGCGGCGGGCGAGCGGGCCCGTGGGGCTGGTGTAGAAGCGCATCACCACGTGCGGGAGCCCCGCGGTTCCGAGGATTAGGGTCAGGAGCAGAGAGGCGTGGTCCAGGGCCGTGTACAAGTGCCCCGGCTGGTTGTAAACGGCAGGTCCCGGCTGCAGCCGGCTGCTCTGCGGCATCAGGACCACCACCTCCGCCTCCGGGTTGTCCAGGTGGGGTGCGATGTGCCGCTCCCAGTACGCCGGGCTCATGACGGCTCGGGCCCGCTCGGCGGGCGTCACCCCCGCGGCGTCCGGGCGCTGCAGCTCCGCCACCCGCCACCGCTCCGGGTTCACCAGCGGCCCGGAGCTCAGGTCGCGCAGGGCACGCGTGTAGCTGAAGCCCGCGGCGAACGCGAAGGCCACCACGAGAGCCATCGCGGAGGTCATGGTCCAGAACTGCAGCGCCTGGTTCCACGTCATGCCGCGCATGCCGCCCACGATGCTGAAAATCACCATGGAAGCCGCGGTCACCACCACTCCGGTGGCGTACGGATTCATGCCCAACAAGCCCCGGCCCACCAGCAGCTCCCACACCGTCCCCGCGCCCACCATCTGGGGCGCCAGGTAAAACACCACGATGATCTGCACCAGGGCCACCGCCACCAGCCGCGCGGCGTTGGACTCGAACCGGGCGGCGAAGTAGTCTGGCAGGGTGTACTCCCCGAACCGGCGCAGAGGGGACGCCGTGAACAGGAGGAGGGGCACGAAGCCGCCCGCGAAGCCCACCCCGAACCACACCCCGTCAAGTCCCGACGCGTACACGGCGCCGGCGACACCTAGAAAGGAGGCTGCGCTGAAGTAGTCCCCGCACACCGCGGAGGCGTTCAGGAACGCGCTGACCGTTCGGCCGGCCAGGTAGAACTCCACCCGTGTGCTGGCCCGCCTCCGCGCCGCCCACGAGATCACCAGAGCGGATGCCAGCACGAGGAGGGTGGTGACCAGCGCGGTCGCCTGCATCTACGGGTCTCCCTGAGCCGGCTCGCCGGCCACCTCCCACGCGCGGCCCGGGGTTTGCACCCGACCCAGGAGGTCCTCGTCCATCCGGTTGGCCCGCATGCTGTACGAGGCCGCGAGGATGATGCAGAACAGCGGGTAAAGGACGGTCGCCGCGATGAAAGCCGGGGTAAGACCCCCCCAAACCGCGGTGGTGCTCCAGGCGGGCCACGCCACATGCAGCACGGGCAGGAGGGCGGTGACCACCAAGAACAGCAGACCGTGGCCGATGCTCAAGCGCCGCTGAGCGCGGAACACCGCGTCCACTTCCTCCGGGGTGTCGAACTCCGCGTAGTTCCACAGGAGGGACTCCATCGCGTCCCGGTCACGCCGGCCCTCGGGACCTGGGAACGAGGACGTGGTCACCCCTCAACCCCCGCGGCTGAAGGATAGAGTTGGACCGCGAGGGGAGGAACTCCTACCGGGCCGCGCAGAGCGCGAGGATGCGGTCGGCCATCCGATCGGCGGCACCCGGGGAGCCCATCCGGGTCCGCCCCACCTGCCCGCGCCGTGCGCGCTCCGCCTCATCGTCCAGGAGTCGCAACACCGCTTGGGCCGCCTCGGCGCCGTCCCGGGCCGCCACCAGCGCGTCGCCCAACAGCCGCGCCTGGGAAGCCAGGAACTTCCGAGTGAACTGCGGGCCTGGTCCGGGGGTTGCGACCACTGGCTTGCCAAGCCCCGCGGCCTGCTCGTTGGCGGTCCCGCTCATCCCCAGCACCACCGTGGCCCGGGCTACGGCGTCCGCGAAGTTCCGCGTCCACCGCACCCGCAGCGCCCCGCGGGTGATCCAGTCCCCGTGCACTTGCGCGCCGCAGGCGCGGGCCAGGTTCTCCGCGTCCACGGTGGGGGACAGCGCCGCGAGGACCCAGACGTCTGGACGCGCCTGTACGACCCGTTCCAGCGCCGCCAGCAGCCGGGCGAAGTTGGCCGGGGCGTCTACACGGCTTCCCGGCAGCAGCAGGATCACAGGCGCCTCCTGCGGCAAGCCGAAGTCCTCGCCGCGGAACTCGAGGCAGTCCATCATGAGGTTCCCTACGTACTCCGCGGGCAGGCGCGCCTCTCGGAACCGCCGGGTGGTGCGCTCGTCCCGCGGGAAGGACACCAGGGCGTGGCGGCGGACGAGCGCGAGCTCAAAGCCGCGGTGGGGATCGTTGTACTCGGACTTAGCTGTGGGCACGTACACCACCCGGCCCGGATCTGCCGCAGCAGCCATCCACAGGCAGAACACATCGCCGATGGCCACCACGGCGCCATAAACCCCTCTCTGCGCGTGCAGGGTTTTCCGCTGGGCGAGCGTGAGCGACACCCAACCGGCCCGCAGGTCCCGCCACGCGGCGCGAACCCCGGTCCGGAACCCGAACCCGGCCGAGGGGAGCGTGCGGCGCGGGTCGAGCACTGCCACATGCGCGGCTTCGTACGCGTGGCCCAGTCCCACGAGCGGATACGCGGTAACCGCAGCCCCCCGGCTCCGGAGGGCACGGGCGAGGGCAGCACCCATGAGGTCCTCCCCGTACCCGTTGGAGACGACCAGCGCGAACGTTTGGGTGGGGCGGTCAGGTCCGGTCACCGCTTCTCCCGTGACCGGCTCTCCCGCAGGGCCGTCCACACGCCTTCGTAGTAGCCGTGCCACAGCAGGTGGTTGTAGCACTCGCTGGCCACCGCGAGCCAAAGCTTACGGCGAAGCCCCCGGGACGAACCCAGGGCCCGCTCCGTCGCCCTCAGCACCGCCCGCACGCCGGGGGTCACTAAACCGCTGCGGTACACGAGCCACTTGAGCGGCCGCACCAAGGGGTGCAGCTCCAGGAACATCCCCAGGCCGAAGGGCCGGCCGTGCTTGGTCCAGAAGTACACCGCCCCGCGGCCGGCCTCCACCTGCTTGGCGCGGGCCGTCTCAAGGTCCTCCACGTGGGAGTGCCACGCTCGGGCCCGGGGCTCCCACCGCAGCCGGACGCCCGACCGCCGCAGCCGCAGTCCCAGCTCGATGTCCTCCCACCCGTAGCCCGTGAACGACTCGTCGAACCCGCCTGCGCTCCAGAAATCCTCCCCGCGCACGGAGAAGTTGCGGGTGATGACGTGGTACGGTGACAGGTTGTGCGGCCGCCGTATCGTCAGATCCGGGAACATTTCCTTCACTTCCATGAAGGGCGTGCGCTTGCTAGCCGGGTGCGTGAAGCTCGGGCCCTGAACGGCCACCCGCCGACCGTCCCGGTAGTGCCAGGCGTGCGCTGCAAGCAACTGCGGCTCTGCCCACACGTCCGCATCCAGGAACAGCAGCACCTCGAACCGGGCGGCCCGGGCTCCCGCGTTCCGGGCTGCGGCCCGCCCGCGGCGCGGCTGATACACGTAGCGGAGGGGAAGGTCCGCCGACGCCCTCTCCGCCACCTCCCGGGTAGCGTCCGTGGAGCCGTCGTCCAGCACCACCACCTCGTAGCGGTCCTTGGGGTACTCCTGCAGCGCAAGGCACTCCAGGGTCTTGCCGAGAACCGCAGCCGCGTTGTGTGCCGGGATCACCGCGGAGATCCCCGTCATGGTTTCCCTTCCGTCCCGCGTTCTGGCAGAATGCAGGCCAGCAAGAGCCAGAAAGCAAACCCCAGGTGGAAGGACTGGAGTGTTCCGTCCACCACTTGGTGTGCCATCACCGCCACCAGGGCGGCAAGCCCGACGCCCTGCAGGAACCCGTGACGCGGTGGGGCCCGCGTGGCCGAGCGCGCCCCTACCCAGAGCGCGTAGGCCAGCAGTCCCGCGAACACCGCCGCACCCGGCAGACCGGTTTCCACCGCGAGGCTCAGCAGGATGTTGTGGGCGAAGGGCGGAGCAACGTTGGGATCCTGGGGTAGGCGATAGTTCGGGTACTCGCGCGCAAAGGCGCCAAACCCCACGCCAAGCCACGGGTGGTCGGCCACCATGCGCACGGAAGCCCGCCAGAGCAGGAGGCGGTCCTGGTTGCGCTCCGGCTGCATGGTGCTTCTGGCCCGGTCCCGGAGCCCCGGGTGGGCGGCGAGCGAAAGCATCAGCACCGCGACCGCGGCAAACACGGCAGAGCGGGCCCGGACTCCCAGCCACGGCACCAAGCACAGCACGCCAACGCCCCATCCGATCCACGCCCCGCGGCTCAGGGTCGCCAGGAGCCCGGCAAGGACTGGAAGCTGTGCGGCGGCTCCAAACGCCGAAACCCGGTGGTCCCCTGCGCCCACGAGCCCGAGCCCGAGCACCGACGCGGCTGCGAGCATCGTGCCGACGGCGTTAAAGCCCAGCTGGGGCAGGTCCCCGCGCGGCGAACCGGCCAGAAACCGCGCGAGGGTCCACGCGCCCGCGAATGCGCCGCCGGCCACCCAGGCCGCGTACAGCCACCGGCGAAACTCAGGCCGTTCGCGCAGGGTGCACGCAAGTGGTGCGAGTCCGCAGAGCGCTCCGAGCACGAGCAGCAGGGTGTTTCCCAGGGCGAGGTCACGGTGGGGGGATGTCAGGGCGGAGAGCGAGACCCAGCTTACCCAGGCGACGAGAAGTGCATCCAGCGGCGTTCGCTCCCACGGGGACCGGCGCCGGGCCGCGCACTCCGCGAGCCAGGCGAGCGCCAGGGGCACTCCAGCCGCGAGGACGTAGCCCACAGGGAGCAGAGTTGCCGTCACGCACAGGAGGGCGCGGCGCCAGGGATTCCAGCTCCCCGAGCCGGAGGCGCCGCCGACCCTCACGCGGTCTGCCGGCGCAGCTCCACCCATTGGCGCCACAGCGCGCTCTGGTAGTGGCGGCTGAGCGCCGCCCGGAGTGCGAGGTGCCGCAGCCGGCCGCTGCGCAACCGGGCCAGCACCCGGGAGAGGTTGCGCTCGTTGAGCGCACCGCCACCGGTGAGGAGGAACGTGAAGAAGGAGTGCAGCGGTGTGAGCTGCGTAACCATGCGGCTACTGAACCCCGGATGCTTGCGCAGGAAGCGCACCGCCATGCGCGCCCGCTCCTCCTCTTTGCGCAGCAGCTCTTCCAGCACCCCCGGCAGTTCCTCCGCGGTAGCCGGCGGCTGGTAGTGGTAGGCGAGGGCCCGCCGCGAGAACACCCGTCGCAGGCCCATCTTCCGGAGCCGGATCCCCAGATCGGCGTCCTCCCAGCCGTAGTGCCGGAAACCTTCGTCAAAGCCCCCGACAGCGAGGAGGTGCTCCCGCCGCACCGAGGCGTTGGCGGTGTCCAGGAACGCCGGAGAGGGGTCCCGGAGCAGCGGAGGCCTGCGGAAGGGGTCGTCCAGGTGCTGCGTCAGGAGCAGGGGACCGCGGCCCACGGCGCGGTCGGACCGCGCGTGGATCTCCGCGTGGGCCTCGAGAAACCCGGGGACCGGGAAGACGTCGCTGTCCACGAACACCACGACGTCTCCCCGCGCCTGCTGGATCCCGCGGTTTCGCGCCGCGGCGCGTCCCAGGTTACTCTCCAGCCGCAGCGCGCGCACGGGCACATGGGACTCGAAGGTCCTCACCACTTCCGGGGTCTCGTCGGTGGATCCGTCGTCCACCACCAGGACTTCAAACCGGTCCTGCGGGAAAGTCTGCGCCGCAAGACTCGCCAGGCAGACCCGGATCACCTCCGCGCGGTTGTACGTGGGGATCACCACCGACAGCCGCACCGCGCTCACCCCGGAAGCACCTGCGCGACCCGCTCAGGCAGAAGCTGACCCTCCGCCAGGGCCCGGAACACCCCGCCCTGCGCCATGAGCGACTCGTAGGTGCCCTCCTGCACCACACGGCCTTCGGACAGCACCACGATCCGGTGGGCCCTGCGGACCGTGCTCAGGCGGTGGGCGATCACCACCGCGGTTCTCCCCGACATGAGCCGCTCGATGGCCTCCTGCACCGACGCCTCCGACTCCGTGTCCAGGGATGAGGTGGCCTCGTCCAGCACGATGAGGTCCGGGTTCAGGAGCAGAGCCCGGGCGAGGGCGATCCGCTGCCGCTGCCCGCCGGACAGGTTGAATCCCCCCTCGCCCAACGGCGTGTCGTACCCGAGGGGCAAAGCTCGGATGAACCCGTCCGCGTTGGCCGCCACCGCGGCCCGGACCACGTCCTCCAGGGACGCGTCGGGCCGTCCGTACGCGATGTTGTCCCGCACGGTGCCCGCGAACAGCACCGTTTCCTGCGGCACGTAGGCGATGCGGCGGCGCAAGGAGGCCGTGCGGACTTCCCGCAGATCCACCCCGCCCACGGTGATCCGACCCCGGGTCGGGTCGTAGAAGCGCAGCAACAGGTTCACGAGAGAACTCTTCCCCGCGCCGCTCGGGCCCACCAGGGCCACGTGCTCCCCGGGCCGGATCCGCAGGTCCACCGCCCGGAGAGCCCACCGTCCCGGCTCGTAGGCGAACCACACATCCTCAAACGCCACCTCACCCAGCGGCCCCTCCAAGTCCCGGGCACCCGAGGGATCTGTGGCCACCGGCACGCGGAGGATCTCGTCCACCCGGTCCAGGGCGGCGGCGGCCTGGCGCGCGTGGCTATACAGCCGCGTCAGGTTCACACCAGGTTCGATGGCCATGGCCACGTACGCGATGAACGCCACGAGCTCGCCGGGCGTCATCAGCCGGGCCGCCACCAGTTGTCCCCCCGCCCACAGGAAGGCGATCAGCCCCGCGGCGGTCGCTAGGCTCATGGCGGACACCTCCAGCGCCACGAGGCGGGCGATCCGCAGCTGGTCGCGCAGCAGCCTCCGGTTCTCGGAGGCAAACCGCCCTTCCTCCCGATGCTCCTGCACGAACGCGCGGACGATGCGGGCTCCCGCCACCACATCCCGGACTCGAGCCGCCAGGTCCGCCACTCGCTGCTGGGCCGTGACGGACGCCTGCTGGATCTGACCTCCGAAGTGACGGGCCAGCAGCGCGGTGCCGGGCAGGATGGCGAAGGTGACCATCGCCAGGCGCCAGTCCAGCACGAACAGCATCACCACGGTCCCCAGGAGCGTGACCCCGGTGGCCACGAAGTCGATCAACCCCACAAGCAGGTGCGTGTGCACGAGCTGGGTGTCCTGCAGGGCGCGGGACATCACATCGGCGCTGTCCCACGTGCCGAGCCGCTCCACGGGCCAACGGAGGACCCTGCCGAACAGCCGT
>JBEQAH010000059.1:0-9359 GCA_041640435.1 bacterium
GCGTACTGCGCCTCCTGACGCGAGAGGTACACGGGCACACCCCCGCCGGGCGGAGGTGGGTCCATGTCCTGGATGTCCACGATGCGCCAGCGGGGGTCGATGAAGGCGATGGAGAGGGGGATCCGGGTGTTCTTCATCCAGAACGCCAGCCGCGCGGGCGCTTCAAAGATGAACAGCATCCCCGCGTACTCCGGCAGGTGAGTGCGGTACATGAGTCCCCGCGCGCGGGTCTCCACGGTGTCGGCCACCTCCACCGTGAGGGTCACGCGGCGGTCGCCGTGCACGAGGGTCACCACGCCCCGTGGCAGCTCGGGCGCGGCACGGGAGTGCGCCGCCCAGAGGAGCAAGGCTGCGAGCAGAAAGGCCGCGCGCATGGCCAACCCGATTCTACGGCCCGGGAAGCTCCGTGGGCACCGCCTCGAGGCGCAGGAGCCGGCTTCCGCGGAGCACCCACAGGGTCAGGGGTGCACCGGGTGCGTGGTGGCCCAGGGCCAGCTGTAGATCCTCGGGGCACTGGATCAGCCGCTCACCGGCGCGGACCACAATGTCGCCGGCCCTCAAACCCGCCCGTTCCGCCGCGGAGCCGGGTTCCACGTGCACCACCTGCGCCGCCTGGTCGGACTCGAGCCGGTGTTCCAGGACCGTGCGCCGCGGTAGACTTGCGGGCTTTCCCGCCAGTCCCAGGTACGCACGCCGCACCCTGCCTTCCCGCAGCAGTTGCGAAGCGACCCAACGGCCCGTGTTGACGGGGATGGCAAAGCACAGACCCTGCGCACCCGCGATCACGGCGGTGTTGATGCCCACCACGCGGCCGTGCGCATCGACGAGCGGCCCCCCGGAGTTGCCCGGGTTCAAGGCGGCATCCGTCTGGATGACGTTCTCGATGAGGCGCCCGGTCTGGCTGTAAAGGGTCCGGCCCAACGCGCTCACGACCCCTGCGGTGACCGTGGCGGCGAAGCCCAGAGGGTTGCCGATGGCCACCACCAGCTGGCCCACCCGTAGCCGGCTGGAGTCGCCCAGCTCCGCGGAAGGCAGGCCGGCCACGGGGACCTGCAGCAGCGCCAGGTCGGTGTGCGGGTCTTCCCCCACGCGCTGCGCGGGGACCGCCTGTCCGTCCTGAAGCCGGACCTCCACGCGGCCTGCGCCGTCCACCACGTGATGGTTGGTGAGCACGTAGCCGTCGGGGGCGAGGACGAGGCCACTCCCTCCCGCGAGGGCTTCCCCCGAAAAGGACCGACTCGGCCGGACGACGCCCACGCTCACCACCGCCGGCCCCACGCGTTCCACGGCCCGGACCACGGCGCGGGAGTACGCGTCGAGCGCGTCCGCCTCCGCGGGGTCCGGCTCGTGCCGTGCCCCGGTGCCCGCCAAGTTCATGGGACCCTCCTTAGGCGCGGCAACGCGGGCGCGCGAGGTGATATTCCCCTGCGACCAGGATTGCAGGGAGGATTCGCGAATTACACCCCGTATGGCTGAGCTGCGCGAGGTTCAAGTTCGGGAGAACGTCTGGGTTTGGACCCTGGGTGGGGACGGGATCGGAACCAGCTACGGGGCCAACTGTGTGGCGGTGGTGGCCGAGGCGGGCGTGGTCCTGGTGGACCCCTTGGGCGCGCCGGCCCACGCCCGCCTGGTGGATGCGGCCCTTCGGAGGAAGACGGACCGTCCGGTGCGCGTGGTGATCCTCACGCACCACCACGCGGATCACACGTGGGGCGCCAGCCACTTCGTCCGGCAGGGCGCGCTGCTCGTGGCCCATCGGGCCTGCCGGGAACGGATGGGGGCCGAGCACCCCACGTTGTTGGCCGCGCGGCAGGCGCAGCTGGAGGTCGCGGAGCTCATGGAGGAAGTGGTCCTGGTGCTCCCCTCCCTGACGTTCGATGAGGGCGTGGCGCTGCACCTGGGCGCGGAGGTGGAGGTCTGGCACCCCGGCCACGCGCACAGCCCGGGGGACGCCTTCCTGTACCTGCCGGAGGCCGGTGTGGCCGTGTGCGGCGACCTTGTGTTCTCCGGCTACCACTTCAACTACGAGCACGCAGACCCCCTTGGGGTGCGGCAAGGCTTGCAGGCCCTGCGGTCTTTGGACGCCGAGGTGTTCGTGCCCGGCCACGGTGAACCCGGCGGGCCGGAGCTTCTGGCCACGCAGGCGGCGTACCACGACGCCGTGGAAGAAGTGGTGCGCCAGGCCCTGGCGGCGGGGAAGGGCGAAGCCGAGGCGGTGGCGGACCTGCGGGCGCGTTTCCCCCAATACCGCATGGACACAGTGCTCCCCCTCACGTACCAGCGGCTGCGGCAGTGGCTGCGCCAAGCGGGAGGAGACCGGCGGTGAAAGTGGTCTGCGACCTGCACCTGCACTCCAAGTACAGCCGGGCCACCAGCCGGGACATGGACGTGGAGAACCTGAGCCTGTGGGCGAAGCGCAAGGGCATCCACGTGGTGGGCACCGGCGACTTCACGCACCCCGTGTGGCTGCGGGAGCTGCGGGCGAAACTCGAGCCTGCGGAGCCGGGTCTGTACCGGCACGGGGACGCGCGGTTCTTGCTCACCGCGGAGGTGAGCAACGTCTACGCGCAGGACGGCCGCCTCCGCAAGGTCCACAGCATCCTCCTGAGCCCCTCCCTCGAGGTGTGTGAGCGGATCGCGGCGGTGCTGGGACGGTTCGGGAACCTGATGGCCGACGGCCGGCCCACCCTGACCATCTCGTGCGCCAAGCTGGTGGAGTACGTGATGGAGATCTCGCCGGACTGCCTCGTGATCCCCGCGCACGCCTGGACGCCCTGGTTCTCCGTCTTCGGGTCCCAGTCCGGGTTCGACGACCTCCAGAGCTGCTTTGGAGACCAGACGGTCCACGTGCGGGCCATCGAGACCGGGCTGAGCAGCGACCCGCCGATGAACTGGCGCTGTAGCTTCCTGGACGGGATCACCCTGGTGTCCTTCAGCGACGCCCACTCACCCTCCAAGCTGGGCCGGGAGGCCACCGTGCTGGACTGCGACCTCTCCTACCGGTCCATCGTGGACGCCCTGCGGACGGGCGGGGTGGCCTACACCATCGAGTTCTTCCCGCAGGAGGGCAAGTACCACTACGATGGGCACCGCGCCTGCGGGGTGCGTTGGCCGCCTCGGACAACCCGGGAGCACGGAGGGAGGTGCCCTCGGTGCGGCCGGGCCGTCACCGTGGGCGTGCTGCACAGGGTCGAGAGCCTGGCGGACCGGGAGGAGGGTGTGCGGCCTGAGGGGCGGCCGCCCTACCGAAACCTGATCCCATTGGAAGAGATCCTGGCGGAGGCGTTCGGCCAGGGTGTCGGGACCGCGCGGGTGCGGGAAGAGTACCTGAAGCTGGTGGGCAGGCTCGGGAGCGAGCTGGCGGTGCTGCAGGATGTTCCTCTGGAGGAGCTGGAGCGCGTAACTCAACCCAAGGTGGTGGAGGGCATCCGGCGCATGCGACAGGGTCGGGTCTACATCGAGCCGGGGTACGACGGCGAGTTCGGGCGGATCCACCTGTTCGAAGAGGGTCCGGCCCAGCCCGTCGCAGTCGCCGAGGAAGCCGCCCAGATGAGCCTGTTCTGAACTCCAAATGGCAGTCCACGCGCCCACGGTGGTCCTGCGGCGCGGCCGGGACCGCCGTCTGCGCTCCGGGCATCTCTGGGTATACGAGGGAGAGATCGAGGAGGTGCGGGGCGACCCGGGCCCCGGCGACGTGGTCGACGTCCGGTCCGCCCGCGGCGAGTTCCTGGGCAGGGGCTTTTTCAGTCCGCGGTCTGCCATCCGGGTTCGGCTGCTGACGACCCACGATGAGCCCGTGGACGAGGCGCTGCTGGAGCGCCGGCTGCGCCAGGCGTGCGCCCTCCGGGACCGCCTGCGGCCAGAGGCCACCGCCTACCGCCTCGTCCACGGCGAGGGGGATCTTTTGCCCGGGCTCGTGGTGGACCGCTACAACGACCTCCTGGTGATGCAAACCCTCAGCGTGGGGATGGACGTCCGCAAAGAGGTGTTGGCGGAGATCCTGGCGGGGCTCGTGGGCGTGCAAGCCGTATACCTGCGCAACGACCCCCACAGTCGGGAGTTGGAAGGCCTGCCCCGGCACCAGGGCTTTTTGCGCGGCGAGCTGGACACCGTGCAGGAGGTGGTGGAGGGAAAGGCGCGGTTCCTGGTGGACGTGGCAAGGGGGCAGAAGACCGGTTGGTTCTGCGACCAGCGGGAGAACCGGTTAAGCGTGGCCCCTCTGGCCGCAGGCGGCGAAGCCCTGGAGGCTTTCTGCTACACAGGCGGGTTCGGGATTCACGCGCTGCTGGGCGGCGCCCGGCGAGTCCTGGGCGTGGACGTGAGTGAGGAAGCGGTGGCGCTCGCCCGCGAGAACGCCCGGCGCAACCACGTGCTGGACCGCTGCGAGTACCGGGTGGCCAACGCCTTCGACGAGCTGCGGGCCCTGGTGCGGGCGGGGCAGTCCTTCGACTGGGTCGTGCTGGACCCGCCGGCCTTTGCCCGGCGCAAGGACGCGGTCGCGCGCGCGCTCGCGGGCTACCGGGACGTGAACCTGTGGGCCCTGAGGCTGCTGCGGCCCGGCGGGTTCCTGGTCACCTGCTCGTGCTCTTACCACGTGGATGAAGGCACCTTCTGGACCGTGGTGCTGGACGCCGCCGAGGACGCGGGAAGGCGGCTGCGGCTGGTGGAGGCCCGGTCCCAGGCCAGGGACCATCCAGCCCTGGCCGCCATGCCGGAGACCCGGTACCTGAAGTGCTTCGTCCTGCAGACGGTGGACTGACTTGAGGGAGGCGCCGTACAATAAGGGCGAGGACGTGGTGTCGCAGCCGGAACGCAAGCGGACGCCAGCCGACGGGAGGGGCCGGGACCCCTCCCGTCGCGTTTTCAGGCTCGCGGCCGGGAAGATGCAGGGCTGCGCCTGCGTCCACGCGTGGAGGAGTGCGCCGAAGCCGAAAATGAAGAAGGGGGAGTCCAGGTGGCGGTTGCGAGGTCCGTGGGAAGTGCCCCGCAGCGACAGGAGGCGGTGAGGGCGTTGACCACGCGCCAGATCAGCATCACGGACGACCTGGAGCTGCTGCTGGCCGTACTACCGCCCCACGTCCGCGAGGCCGTGGAGCGCCTGCCCCAGCGGGACAGCCTGCTGGAGGTGGTCATGGACCTGGGCCGCGCGCCCGAGGCCCGCTTCCCCTCCGGCACCGAGGTGCTGCCGGTGCGGCAGGTGTCCCGGGACGACCTGGCGTTCGTCACCCAGCGGGTGGGGCGGTTCGGCAAGGACAACCGAGCAGGCATCGAGCGCACGCTGCACCGGATCTCCGCCATCCGCAACCGCATGGGCGAGGTGGTGGGGCTCACCTGCCGCGTGGGTCGCGCGGTGTACGGCACCGTGGACATCGTGCGGGATGTGATCGAGGCGGGGGAATCCATCCTGCTGCTGGGCCGCCCCGGGGTGGGGAAGACCACGCTGCTGCGGGAGGCGGCCCGGGTGCTGGCGGACGAGCTCGGCAAGCGGGTGGTGGTGGTGGACACGTCCAACGAGATCGCGGGGGACGGCGACATCCCCCACCCGGGCATCGGCCGCGCGCGCCGCATGCAGGTCCCCGAGCCCTCCCTCCAGCACGCGGTGATGATCGAGGCGGTGGAGAACCACATGCCCGAGGTGATCGTGATCGACGAGATCGGCACCGAGGCCGAGGCCCTGGCGGCGCGGACCATCGCGGAGCGCGGGGTCCAGCTCATCGCCACCGCGCACGGGAACACCCTGGACAACCTGCTGCAGAACCCCACCCTGTGCGACCTGGTGGGTGGGATCCAGGCGGTGACCCTCTCGGACGAGGAGGCGCGCCGCCGCGGCACCCAGAAGACCGTGCTGGAGCGCAAGGCGCCACCGACCTTCGACGTGGTCATCGAGATCCAGGAGAAGGACAAGCTGGCGGTGCACCACAACGTGGCGGAGGTGGTGGACCGGTTCCTGCGGGGTATCCCTCCGCGACCCGAGGTGCGGGTTCGGACCGAGGGGGGCGTGGAGATCCAGCCCGCGCAGGTCCGCGTGGACTCCTTCGCACCGCAGGGGCCCTTCGCCGCCGCCTCCCCGGACGCCGCGGACCGGCCTGGCCGCAAGGTGCTGCGCATCTACCCGTACGCGGTGAGCCGCAACCGCTTGGAACGGGCCATCCGGGAACTGCGGGTGCCCGCGTACGTGGTGGACCACCTGGAGGAAGCGGACCTGGTGGTGACGGTGAAGTCCCAGGAGAAGCGGCAGCCCAAGCGTCTGCGGGACGCGCAGCTGCGCGGCGTGCCGTTGCACGTGGTCCGCAGCAACACCGTGACGCAGCTGGAGGGCTTCCTCCGGTCTGTGTTTGACGTGGGCGACTACCTGGACGACCAGGAGGCAGCTCTGCGGGAGGTGGAGGACGCCATCCGGGAGGTCCTCGAGGAGGCTCAGCCCGTGGAGCTGTCGCCCCAGAACGCGTACGTCCGCCGGCTGCAGCACCAACTGGTGCAGCGCTACGGGCTGTCGTCGGAGAGCAAGGGGGAGGAGCCCTTCCGCCGCGTGGTGATCTACCCCCGCTGAGGCGGACGTCCCCGTGACCGGCCTGTACATCGCGCTGGAAGGCCCGGAGGGCGCGGGCAAGACCACCCAGCTGCAGCGATTGAGTGCGCGGCTGCGGTCGGCGGGCCTGGAGGTAGTGGAGACCCGGGAACCGGGAGGGACCGCGGTGGGCGAAGCGGTGCGGGCGCTGCTGCTGGACCCCGCGCGGCACCTGAGCCCGGAGGCGGAGATGTTGCTCTTTGCCGCGGCGCGCGCGCAGCTCGTCCGGGAGGTGGTTCAGCCGGCGTTGGAGCGCGGTCAGGTGGTGCTGTCGGACCGGTCGGTGTACGCGTCGCTGGCATACCAGGGGTTCGGCCGCGGCCTCGACCTGGAGGTCATCCGGCGCGTGAACGAGGTGGCGACCGCGGGCTTGCTGCCCGACCTGGTCCTGCTCCTCGACCTGCCGGTGGAGGAGGGACTGCGGCGGGATGTGGGGGGACAGGCGGCGGACCGGATCGAGGGGGAGGGGGTGGAGTTCCACCGCCGGGTCCGGGAAGGGTTCCTCCAGCTGAGCCGCGAAGACGCGCGCATCCGGGTGGTCCCCGCGACCGACGACCCCGAGCGGGTGGAGGCCCGGATCTGGGAGGAGGTGCGGCGCGTGCTGGAGGGGCGAGGCGGAGGGGGGACTCGCACATGAAGCTCGTGCTGGCCATCGTGCAGGAGAAGGACTCCGGCCGGCTCATCGACGGGCTCACCGAAGCGGGCTTCCAGGCCACGATGCTGGCGTCCACGGGCGGGTTTCTGCGCAGCGGCAACGCGACGGTGCTCATCGGCGTGGAAGACCCGGAGGTAGACCGCGTCCTGGAGATCGTTCGCAAGACGTGCCGCACGCGGGAGCAGCTCATGAGCCCCATCCCGCCCGTGGTGGAACCCGTGGACTCCTACGTGGCGTACCCGGTGAAGGTGCAGGTGGGAGGGGCCATCGTGTTCGTCCTCCAGGTGGACCGGATGGAGCGCGTGTGAGGACTGAGGTGCGCTTCGCGGAAGTTCTGGACCAGCACCACGCGGTCGGCCTGCTGCGGTCCGCCCTGCGAAGCGGGCGACTGCACCACGCGTACCTCTTCGCCGGCCCCGCGGGTAGCGGTCGCTCCGAGACCGCTGCGGCGTTCGCGCAGGCGCTGCAGTGCCAGCGCTACCACGAAGACAGCTGTGGGGCCTGCGAGGACTGCCGCAAGGTGGCCGCCGGAGTTCACCCGGACGTGCGGTGGGTGGAGCCCTTGGAGGGCAAGGCCACCATCGGCATCGACCAGGTGCGGGAGGTGCGGCGGGAGTCGGGGTACGGTCCGCACGAGGGCCGGTGGAAGGTGTTCGTGTTCCGGCCCGCGGACGCCATGCAGGCGGAGGCGCAGAGTAGCCTTCTCAAGCTGCTGGAGGAGCCGCCCGAACGGGTGGTGTTCGTGCTCGTGGTGGAAAGCCCGCACGCGCTGCTGCCCACGGTGGTATCCCGCTGCCAGCTGGTGCGCTTCAACCTCGTCCCCGTGGCGCAGATCGAGCACGCCCTGCGGGTGCAGTTCGGCGTCCCGGCCCCGCGCGCCCGGGTGCTGGCGGCCCTGTCGGGTGGCCGGGCGGCGTGGGCCGCGGCCACGTCCCGCGACCCGGACGCCCTCGGGGAGCGGGACGCGGTGGTCGACCGGCTCGTCCGGGTCGAGGAGGAGGGGCTGTGGGGCGCGCTAATGGCCGCGGAGTTCCTGGCGCAGGATCGGTCCAGGATCCTCCACCGGCTGGAGGTGGCGGCCCTGTGGTACCGCGACCTCCTCGTGTGGCGGGAGACCGCTGACTCGACGCTTCTGGTCAACGTGGACCGCCAGGCAGAGGTTGCCCGCTTGGCGGAGCGGCTGGAGCCCGCCGCGCTGCGGGAGCGGCTTGCGGCCGTGGAAGAGGCGCGGGGCGCGGTCCGCCGCAACGCGAACCCGCGGCTCGCCCTGGAGGCGGCGTTCCTGCGCTTCGGCGCGGGCGGAGCGCCGGTGGGACGCGCCTAGCGGAGCAGCCGCGGCAGCAGGAGTACCAGCAGCACCAGGACCACGCCCGCAGCGATCCAAAGCCAGATGTGCGGATTGCGGGCAGGCCCGCGACGGAGCCCCTCCACGCAGGGCCGGCACAGGTTGCCTGCGGCCGCCCGCACCACGCAGTCCGGGCAGATGGGCTTCCCGCACCGGTTGCAGTAGTGCAGGGCGTCCCGGTCCGGGTGGTAGGCGCAGCGAATGGGTGTCAACGCGCGGCCCTCCCCTCCTGCAGGGCCCGCAGCCTCCTCAGGTTCGCCCGGTCCGGCCCCCTCCGGTCGAACCCGGGCGTCTCGATCACCCCGCTCAGCGGGCGCAGCCTCGGATGGCGGACCCACGCGCGGAACCCCGCAAGCCCGATCTTGCCCTCGCCGATGTTCTCGTGCCGGTCCAGCCTGCTCCCGAGCTCCGCCTTCGAGTCGTTCAGGTGCAGGAGGCGAAGTCGCTCAAGACCCACCCGTTCGTGGAATGCACGCACCGTTCGGTCCACACCCTCCGGGGTGCGCAGGTCCCAGCCCGCGGCGAAGAGGTGAGCGGTGTCCAGACACACGCCCACCCGGGGGTGGCCGTGCAAGGCGTCCAGCACCATGGCGAGTTCGTCGAAGGTGGCTCCGAGGCCGCTTCCCGCACTGCCCTCCAGCAGCACCCAGGCGCGCTCTGCGGACGCGAGGGCCCTGCGGACAGCCCGAGCGACCCGGCGGACCGCCACCCGCAGGCTGGATTCCCCGCGGCTTCCCAGGTGCGTCACGACGCCGAGCCCTCCGGCTTCCTCCACCGTGCGCAGCGCGTGG